>JADMIG010000019.1 GCA_015478725.1 Chloroflexota bacterium
CGCTCCCGGCGCATGTGAGGACCGGCTGCGCCGGCTCGAGTCACTGGACCATGGGGGACCGACGTTGACGACCATCGGAGTGCGACCGCACCGGGAGAGTTGGCCGGCGATCGAGAGCATTCCGGCAGAGCGACGGGTGCGCCGGCGGGATGACCTCGAGGCCGTGGGCCTCCTCCTTGGGATCCTCGGCATCCTCCTTGTCCTCGCGGTCACGGTCGGGACGGCGCCGCCGATCTGACGCGGCGATCGCCCGGGCCTCGAGGGTCGTGCGATCGCCTTCGAACTCCCGTGGCGCCGCGCCCCGTCATCTCCGCCCCCCAGGGTCTGCTGCAGGAACAGGAGGATCTCGTGACACAGGATCGTTCGTCCGCTACGGACGGTCCGTCGGACGCGACGGACGTCGTCGAAGGCAAGGTCGGCAGCGCGTGGCTCAGGGATCCGGCGACGTCCGGATCGATCGGCGCCGACCTCGGGGGACTGATGCCGATCGATGTGCCGTCCGCCGACCGGGCGGACGAGGGCGGATCGATCGAAGGCCGTCCCGAGTCGCCTGATCCCCAGGTCGGAGACACCCGTCGGCGGGATCGGTGAGCAGAGAGCGCCCGCAGATCGTCGTCATCCGCCAGGGAGGCGACCACGGTTGCCTCATCACGATCCTGCTCCTCATCGTGGCGTGGCCGCTGGCGATCGTCTACTGGATCCTGCGACTGGTGGTCTGGCTCCTGGGCGTGACCGTGGACTGGCTGACGGGCGGCCCCTGGCGACGACGGCGCGGGTAAGGCGCATCATGGGCGCGCCCGCACGGCCGCCCGCCATCCCGATCGACAGGAACGAACCATGACTGACCGCTGTGGCGCCGCCACCGATGCGGACACGGCGATCGGCGACGCGGTGCCACCGATCGAACCGCCCGTGACCCCCGATGAGCGCGGGGTCAGGGAGCTCGCGATTGGGTTCGCCGCGGCGCTGGTGGCGATGTTCGGCTTCGCTTTCCTGGCGGATCAGATCCGCGGCCAGGAGGCCCTCGTCCTCGACACCGTCGCGAACCCGTTCCTGCACGGGATCTCGTCGCCCACCCTGGACGCGATCATGAACGCCATCACCGCCCTCGGCTCGGATCCGGTCCTCGGCATCCTCGTCGTCCTCGCCCTGGGCTTCCTCGTCGTGTGGCATCGTCGCGCTGAAGCGCTCTTCCTCGTGGTCGCGATCGCTGGCAGCGTGGCGTTGAACGGCGCCCTCAAGCTGCTCGTGGGCCGGCCGCGCCCGGTGCTGCCGTGGGCGCACGTCCTGCCCGACCCGAGCTTCCCGAGCGGCCACTCCATGAATTCGGTCGTCTTCTACCTCGCCCTCGCTGTCATCGCCTGGACCTGGTCGGGGCGACGAGCGGGGACCATCGCTGTCGTGGGCGCGGTGGCCATCGCCTTCGCCATCGGCTTCAGCCGGATCTATCTCGGGTACCACTACCTGAGCGATGTCATCGGCGGGTTCACCGCCGGTGTCGCCTGGTTGATCGTCGTCGCCCTCGCCTTCGAGACGATCCCCCGAACCTGGGCAAGGCGGCCCTGGGCGACGCGGCGGGGAAGGCGCTCGAGCTGACCGACGATCGTCCGGGACAGGTGGCCGGGCCGCAGCCGGCCGCGTTCATCCAACAGGGTTTCCATCCTTGTCCTGCCGGATACCGCTGGCCATCATGCGAGGAAGGGAGCGCTGACAGGCGCGAACCATCACAGGAGATCCAGTCATGACTGACCAGCGAATCTTCGAGCGCGAAAACGTCACCGACGGCGGCGTCGCGCGGACCGAGACCATCGAGACAGAGCACCTTTCGAGCGGCCCGCGTGGCGGGGATGCCGAGGCCGGGGGAGCGGTCGCCGGAGGCGCCGTCGGCGCCGTCGCCGGCGCGGTCGTCGGCGGGCCCATCGGCGCGGTCGTCGGAGGCGCGATCGGCGCGGCCTCGGGCGCCACGGTCGGCCTGATCAACAACGAGAGCAAGGGCGACGAGGTCGTCGTCAAGCGAGAAGAACGGCGCTGGTAGGCCCGGGCCGATCGAGCCCGGCGCTCGCCATCTGCGGCGCCGGGCTCCACGATCGGCGGCTCGGTTCGTGGGTCGGCGGAGGAATGGGTGAGTGTCGCGCGCATCGGATGACGGGCGGGTCCCCGCGCGCGACCGTCGGCGCCCGAGCCTGGATGGCCCGTCCGTGGTCGCGTTCACCACCGAGGACGATCATCACGCCGAGGTTCGCCACGCGGCGGGGGTCCACGCGAAGGCGCACGGCTGCTCCCTGATCCTGTATGCCGCCGACGTGGCATCCCTGTGGTCCGAACCGATGCCGAACCAGTGGGCTTCAGAGGGTGAGGCGGAACGGTTCGGCGACCGCCTGAGCCCGAAGGATCTCGAACTCCTTGGCCGGTCGGCCATCGCCCGCCAGGTGCGCGAAAGTCGTCGCGTGGGAGCGAAGGCGTCGGCCTCGCTGCCGAAGGACAAGGGGATCGAGGCGCTGGCGGCGTACGCCGCCGCCCAGGGGGCTCACATCGTCTTCGTGCCCGAGTCCATGGCCGCCATCGACGAACTCCGCCCGCTCCTTGCGGGTGCGGGGGGCGGCAAGGAAGCACCTCGGGTCGCGGTCGAGCTCCAGGTGGTGGTGCGTCTGCCCGACTCGACCAGGCACGTTTCGGAATCGGGCGATCCGGCCGCCGACCCCACGTAGGGCTCAACCCATGGGCACCCGCTGCGCCGCCGGATCGGCCATGGCCGGGTCGTGCCAGTGGTCGCCGTGGGCCAGGATCCGGGACGCCTCGGGCGGACCCCAGGTGCCCGGCTCGTAGTCGTGCAGCGGCGTCGCGGCACCGAGGGTGCCGTCGACCACGCGCCAGGCCGCCTCCACGGCGTCCTCGCGGGCGAAGAGCGTCTGGTCGCCCCTCGTGGCATCGCCGATCAGGCGCTGGTACGGCGGGCGCTCGGTACCGCTCTGGTGGGAGGCGTAGAGCTCCACCGCCTCGCCGACGAGGGCCTCCCCGGGCTTCTTGGCGCGCGCTCCGAGCGAGATCGACATGTCCGGCGCGAGGCGGAAGCGGAAGTAGTCGGCGTCCGGCGGCTCGCGCTCCGGGAACACGGACTGGGGTGGACGCTTCAATGCCACGAGGACCTCCGTGGCCGTCACCGGCAGGCACTTGCCGGCCCGGAGGTAGAACGGGACCCCGCCCCAACGCCAGGTGTCGACGTGCAGGCGCAGCGCGGCGAACGTCTCCACGGTCGAGCCCGGGGCGACTCCCTCGACGTCGCGATATCCGCGGTACTGGCCGCGCACGACGTCGTTCGGCGCGATCGCCCGGATCGAGTCGAGCACCTTGAACTGCCCATCACGCACCGACTCCCCGGTCTGCCCGGACGGTGGCTCCATGCCGAGCAGGCTGACCACCTGGAGGAGGTGGTTCTGCATCACGTCGCGGATCGCCCCCGCCTGGTCGTAGAAGGCGCCGCGGTCCGCGACGTCGAAGGACTCGGCCATCGTGACCTGGACACTCGCGACGTGCTCGCGGTTCCACAGCGGCTCCAGGAACGAGTTGGCGAAGCGGAAGTAGAGCAGGTTCTGGACCGCCTCCTTGCCGAGGTAGTGGTCGATCCGGAAGATCGCGGGCTCGGCGAAGACGCCATGGACCGTCGCGTTGAGGGCGACGGCGCTCGCCAGGTCGCGCCCGAACGGCTTCTCGAGGATGACCCTCGCGCCCTCGGCACACCGCGACCCTTCGAGGTTGGTGATGACCTCGCTGAACAGGGCCGGCGGGATCGCGAGGTAGTGGAGTGGATGCCGGGCGTCGCCGAGCTCGGCGCGCAATGCCCGGAATGTCTCGATGTCGTCGTCCGAGCCCTTCACGTAGCGCAATCGCCCGCTGAGCGCCTCGATCGCCGCACCGTCCACGATCCCGGCCGCGGCGAGGCTCTGCCGGGCCCGCTCGCGGAGGGAGACCACGTCACCCGAACGGGCGACGCCGATGATCGGCAGGTCGAAGCCCTCGTCCCGGATGAGGGCAAGGAGGGCCGGGAAGATCTGCTTGAAGGCCAGGTCGCCCGTTGCCCCGAAGAACACGAACGCATCCGATCGCTCGGCGGCCATCGACCTCTCCCCTCCTCACGGGAATGGCTTGGCCCGGCCCGGTCGATCATGGTCCCCACCAGGTCGAGCGGCATGTGGACGCACCGACTGTAGCACCGAGTCGCTCGCCCGGACGAGGAGACACCCCGGCTCGGTTCCCCCAGGAACCGAACAGCGGGGTGTCAGGAATGAACGATCGACGGGTCGAAGACCGCGGGCAAACGCCGCGATCCGCGATGCAGGCCGCACCGTAGCCGGCCGGACGTGAACCCGCGAGGATGAAAACCCTGCAGGGCTCTCAGGCCTCGTCCAGCAGCCAGCCTTCCTGCCGCGCGAGGTGGACGAGGCCGGTGCGGTTCGGGACGCCGTACCGATCGAACAGGCGGCGCAGCTGGCTCTCCACCGTCTTGACGCGGATCGAGAGGGAGGCGGCGATCTCCAGGTTCGTGCGACCCTGGGCGACCAGTCCGATCGTTTCGAGTTCGCGCGGGGTGGGCACTCGGAGCCCGCCGCGGGCGGCTCGCAGGGCGTCCGGGGAGAAGGTGCGGCGTCCTCGCGCGGCCTCGCGGATGACGCGGAGGATCTCATCGACGGGCTCGAGCTTCGAGACGTAGGCAGCGGCGCCGCGGGAGATCGCCTTGGACATGAAGCTCGACTTGCTGTACGCGCTGTACATGACGAATGCGGGTCCGCGGCCCGCGAAGTCGCCGAGCAGGTCGAGTCCGCTGTCGAGCCCCCCCTGCATGACGTCGCAGAGCACCACGTCCGGGTGGGCCCGCTCGATCAGCTCCCGGGCGCTCCCTCGATCATGGGCAGTCCCGACGAGGTTCACGTCCGCCTCGCTTCTGAGCAGGGCGGCGAGCCCCTCGGCGATCGCCGGATGATCCTCGACGATGACGAGGTCGATCATCCGTGGCTCCGCGGCGCCGGCATCGGCAGGCGGACGGTGATCGTCGTGCCGTGCCCCACCTCCGAGGCGGCCTCGATGGATCCGCCATGGGCGACCACGATCTCGCGGGCGAGGAAGAGGCCGAGGCCGAGGCCGACCCGCACCCCGCGGCGGGGCTCGCCCGCGCGGGCGAAGCGATCGAACAGGCCGGGCATCTCGTCGGCGGGGATCCCGCCTCCATCGTCGGCGACGACGATCTCGGCCCACGGCCCGACGCGCTGCAGTTTCATGTCCACGTTCCGGGCTGCCCCGTGCACAAGGGCGTTGGTGATCAGGTTGGTGACGACCTGCTCGAGGCGCCCGGGGTCGCCGTCGACCGTCAGCCGCGCTGGCGCCTCGTGGACCGAGATCTGCGTGCCGCCCGCCAGGACGGCGGTCACCTCCGCGACGCGCCGTGCCAGGGCCACGAGATCGACCCGCCTGCGCTCGAGCGTCATCCGCTTCATCGCGAAGAGGCTCAGGTCGAAGAGCCGGTCGGTCAACTCGCCGAGTCGCCGCGTCTGAGCGAGAGCGCTGGCTGCATACCCGGCGGCTGCCTCGTCGGCAGCCGGGTCGAGGCGCCGGGCGAGCAGCTGGACGTACCCATGGAGAGCCGCGATGGGCGTGCGGAGCTCGTGGCTTGCCGCGATCAGGAACTGCTCCTGGAGCGCCCGCAGGCTCCGCTCGGTCACCTCGCGGATCACGACGATGCCGGCCCAGCCGGGGATCGGCAGCCGCAGACTCGAGCCTTTGGCCTCGAACCACCGCCGGGCGCCATCCGGGCCACGCATCGTGAAGCTCACGCTGAAGGACTCCCCGCGCCGCGCGCGCTGCTGCGGCCACGCCTCCGCGGCGAGCGGCTGGCTCGCCTCGTCCTCGGGGACGAATGGCACCGCGGGGTCGCCGAAGATCGCCTCGTAGGTCTCGTTCCACATGACGGCCCGGCCATCGGCATCCACGGCGAGGACAGCGTCGGTCATCCCGTGCAGGATCGACTTCATCCGGTCGCGCTCCTGGGCCAGCTCCTGCGTCTGTACCGTCAGGACGGCGGCCTGGGCGGCGAGCTCATCGGTCCGGGCGGCGAGGTCCTCGTTGGCGACATTCAGCTCTTCGACGCTCGCCTGGAGCTCCTCGTTGAGGGTCTCGAGTTCCTCGTTGGAAGCCTGCAGCTCCTCGGTCAGGGTCTCGGCCTCCTCGGTGGACGCCTGGGCGTCCTCGGCGCCGATGAGGAGTTCCTCGTTCGCCACCCGCAGCTGGTCGTTGGCGGAGGTCACCTCCTCGTTCACCGTGAGGAGCCGCTGCGTTTCGTCGATCGCCTGCTGCAGGCGCTGGCGCAGGATGGGCACGGCCGCCCGGTCCTCCGCCACCGGACTCGCGTCGCTGATGAGGATGACGGCGCCCACGATCGGGTCTCCGGGCCGCTCGCGGAACGGTGCGCAGCTGACGTCCAGATAGCGCGGCCTGCCGGTGAGGAGGTCGGGCGTGGGGGTCTCGCACCACGTCGTGCTCGACTCTCCCTGGAGCGCGCCGCGCAGCGCGGTTCGCAGCGTCGAAGCGGGAAGCGTCTCCGCGAGGTGGGTGAAGTCGTCGCCCAGGGCCGAGCCGTGGATGCCGAGCAGCCGCCGTGCGGCCGGGTTGATCCGCAGCGTCTCCCAGCGCCGGCCGACGGTGACCACGCCGACGGGCATCTCGAGCAGGATACGCTCGGCGTGGGCCTCGCCGGAGCGCCCCACCTTCCGGGAGCCAGCGTGACCGCTGACCGCACCCGGGACGGCGCGCGCCGGCCGCGGAACCTGGGCCGGAGCTCGCGTGAGCGTCATGAGTGGAGGAGCCGGCGCCGGGCCGTCCCGCCGGTAGATCTTCAGGGGCCCCGGCACAGGGGTGAAGCTGTGGCCCAGAGACGCGGCGCTCTCCGAGCTGCCGAGCACGAGCCAGCCCCCCTCGCGCAGGGCGAATGCGAAGACGCGCAGGACGCGTTGCTGGAGCTCGGGCAGGAAATAGATGAGGACGTTCCGACACAGGACGAGATCGATCCGGGGGAACGGTGGCCGGGCGCCCAGGTCGTGCTCGCCGAACACGACCAGCTCGCGCACCTCCCTGGTGACCGAATACTCGTCACCAGCCGCCACGAAGTGCCGGGTGAGGAGACCGGGCGGCACATTCCGCACGGTCCTGGCGTCGTACACCCCGCGACGCGCGAACGCGAGTGCCGCCGCGTCGACGTCCGTCGCGAAGATGCGCACGTCGATGCGCTCGCGCTGATCCCCGAGCGCGTCCGCGACGAGCATGGCGATCGTGTAGGCCTCCTCGCCGGTCGCGCAGCCGGCGCACCAGACCCGCAGCTCCCGGGTCGCCTGGGCCTGTGCGACGAGATCGGGCAGCACGCGGCGGCGGAGGTGGTCCATCACCTTCGGATCGCGGAAGAACTCGGTCACCTTGATGAGCAGGCTGCCCGTCAGGCGCTCGTATTCGTCGGGCTCCTTCTCGAGGAAGCCGACGTAGTCGGCGAGCGTTGCCTGGTGCGTGGCAGCCATCCGACCCTGGAGGCGTCGCAGGATGGTCGGCCGCTTGTAGGCCGCGAAATCGATCCCGCTGCGCTCGCCCAGCCGCGCGAGCAGGAGGCGGAGTTGGCGATCGTTGGCCGGGTCCGCTTCGGTGAGTGGGCCCGAGATGAGTCGCTCGAGCAGCGGACCCATCGCCGCCGGCTGGGCCACGATGTCCACGCTGCCCGCGGCCACGGCAAGGGGCATGGACGGGAAGCCGGCGTTCACGGGATCCTGGATGAGCACGGTGCCTCCGGCCGCCGCCACCTCGTGCGCCCCGACGGCACCGTCGGACCCACTGCCGCTGAGGACGACGGCGATCGTCCCCGCGCCTACCGATGCGGCGGCGGACCGCATGAGCCGGTCGATCGACGGCGCGGCCCGCCTCGGCGTGGCCTCGTGCAGGACGATCGACGTTCCCTCGATCTCCGCGTCGTGGTTGGCCGGGATGACGAACACCACCCCGTCCTCGAGCGGCTCGCGTGCACCGACGGCACGGAGTGGCAGTGTCGACCGACGGCCCAGGATGTCATGCAGATGGCTCGGTCGCCCCGGATTGAGGTGCTGGGCGACGACGACCGGCGCGGCGAGGTCGGGCGGCAGCGACGCGAGGAGCGCGGAGATGGCCTCGACGCCGCCGGCCGACGCGCCGACCACGACGAGATGGCGGCTCTCGCGAGCTATGGACTCCTGCGGCATGGTCATCTTCCCGATGCGATCCGGGTGCACGCCCGGATACCGCCGTGAGTGTACCCATCGTCGGCCCGTGCGGCCTACCGGCCGACGCGACGCCGTATGGTATCGGTCACGACCCGTTAACATTCCTCGGTCACCGTCTTGACTCGGGAGTGGCGGCCGCTGTCAAATGCGCCTCAGCGCACCGCACTGGCTCTCTCCCGTCGCAGGACCGGGACAGGCGTCCATGCGTGGGCCTCGGAGGAGGTATCGCGTCGGTGGTCCGCTGGCATCGCAACAAGCCCGCAGCAATGGAGACTCACTTGTCGACGAAACGCATGCCCCGGTCGCTTGCCGCCGCAGCGGCCATCCCGCTCCTCTTCGCCGCCTGCAGCTCGGCGGCCACGCCATCCCCAGCTGCGAGCACGGCACCGAGCGCTGCCGCAGGCAGCGCTGCCGCGAGCAGCGCGCCGGCCGCGAGCAGCGCGCCGTCAGCTTCCATGGCCGCGCTCATCGCCGCCGCCCAGAAGGAAGGGACCCTCACGACGATCGCCCTGCCGCACAACTGGTGCGACTATGGCGATCTCCTCACCGGCTTCACGGCGAAGTACGGCATCAAGATCAACGAGCTCAACCCGGATGGCGGCTCGGGTGACGAGATCAACGCCATCAAGGCGAACAAGGGCAGCACCGGCCCGCAGGCCCCGGACGTCATCGACGTCGGCCTTTCGTTCGGCCCCCAGGCCGTCACCGACGGCCTCATCGCGCCGTACAAGGTCTCGACGTGGGACAGCATCCCGGCCAGTGCCAAGGACCCGAACGGCTACTGGTACGGCGACTACTACGGCGTGCTCGCCTTCGAGGTGAACACCGCGGTCGTCAAGAATGTCCCGCAGGACTGGTCTGACCTGCTCAAGCCAGAGTACAAGGGTCAGGTCGCCCTCGCCGGTGACCCGACTGTCTCGAACCAGGCCATCTCGGCGGTCTGGGCTGCGGCCATCGCCAACGGCGGCTCGCTCGACAACGCCCAGCCGGGCCTCGACTACTTCAAGCAGCTCAATGCCGGCGGGAACTTCGTCCCGGTCATCGGCAAGACGGCCACCGTCGCCTCCGGCGAGACGCCGATCCGCATCGCGTGGACGTACAACGCGCTCTCGGACAAGGACTCGCTCGCCGGCAATCCGCCGATCACGGTCGTCGTCCCGAAGTCCGGTCGCTTCGGCGGCATGTACATCCAGGCCATCAGCGCCTATGCGCCCCATCCGAACGCGGCCAAGCTCTGGGAGGAGTACCTGTACTCCGACGCGGGCCAGAACATCTGGCTCAAGGGCTACTGCACCCCGATCCGCTATGACGACATGGTCAAGCGGGGCGTGGTGGATCCGGCCGCCCAGGCCAAGCTTCCGGACACCTCCGGGACCGTCCTCCCGACGCTCGCCCAGATCACGGCGGCCTCCACCTTGATCACCAAGGGCTGGGCGACGACGGTGGGTGCTGTCGTCAAGTAGACCAGACAGGCATCGCAGCGGTGGAACGGTGACCAACGTCGCCGTTCCGCTTGACGCACCGGGAGCGCCGACGGCGCGCCCGGTGCGTCGTCGTTTCGACTGGGGCTGGGTGGGGGTCGCCCCGTTCCTCCTCTTCGCCCTCGCCTTCCTCATCGCCCCGACCCTCTACCTCGTGTTCGGGAGCTTCGAGACCGGCCAGGGCGGGTTCACCCTCGCGAACTACGCCAACCTCTTCGAGCCGTCCATCGTCAGGACCTACCTCAACAGCATCGAGATCAGCCTCGTCACCGCGGTCGTCGGCGGGATCTTCGGCTTCCTCCTCGCCTATTCGGTCGTCGCCGGAGGGCTGCCGGGACCGTTCCGATCGGCCCTCATGACGTTTTCCGGCGTCGCCTCGAACTTCGCCGGCGTCCCCCTCGCCCTCGCCTTCGTCTTCACGCTCGGGCGGGTCGGGCTCCTGACGGTCTTCATCAAGGGTCTCGGGATCGATCCGTATGCCGACGGATTCACGCTCTATTCGAAGGTCGGTCTCGAGATCGTCTACCTCTACTTCCAGTTCCCCCTCATGGTCCTCATCATCGCCCCGGCCATCGACGGCCTGAAGAAGGAGTGGCGCGAGGCGTCGGAGAACATGGGGGCGTCGTCATACCAGTACTGGCGGCACGTCGCCCTGCCGATCCTCATGCCGTCGCTCCTCGGCACGATGATCCTCCTGTTCGGGAACTCGTTCGGTGCCCAGGCCACGGCCTATCAGCTGACCGGCGGCTTCATCGACATCGTGACGATCGCGATCTCGCGCCAGATGCGCGGCGACGTCCTGTTCGACCCGAACCTCGGCTATGCGCTCGCGATGGGGATGGTCGTCATCATGGGTCTCTCGATCGCCGGGTACTCGCTGCTCCAGCGGCGCGCGGAACGGTGGCTCAGGTGAGGCGGCCCGCCCGGTTCGGCTGGTGGCTCGTCTTCGTCGCCGGATTCCTCTACTTCTTCCTGCCGCTCTACGGGACGCTCGACTTCTCGCTCAAGTCAAAGCCGTTCCTCTCCGCGTACACGGCGATCCTCGAGGACAAGCAGTTCACGGCGACGCTCCTCTACTCGTTCATCGCCGGCGTGCTGACGATCGTCGTGAGCCTCGTCATCATCGTGCCAACGGCCTTCTGGGTGCGATTGAAACTCCCGCGACTCCGCCCGATCATCGAGTTCATCACCCTCCTCCCGTTCGTCATCCCGCCGATCATCCTCGTCTTCGGCCTCATCAACACCTACAGCAAGCAGCCGTTCGCGCTGACGAACTCAGAGACGGGGAGCAATGCCCTCCTCGTCGCTGCCTATGTCGTCCTGTCCTTCCCGTACATGTACCGGGCGGTGGACACGGGGCTGCGGGCGATCGACATCCAGAGCCTGACGGAGGCATCCCAGAGTCTTGGCGCCGGCTGGTTCCGGATCCTCTGGCAGGTCATCTTCCCGAACCTCCGGACCTCCCTGCTGAGCGGCGCGTTCCTCACCCTCGCGATCGTCGTCGGCGAGTTCACCATCGCCACGTTCCTCGCCCGACCGGCGTTCGCGCCATACCTCGGCATCGTCGGCGACGAGCGCCCGTACGAACAGGCGGCACTCGCGCTCGTGAGCTTCGCCATCACCTGGATCGCGATGGTCGCGATCGCCTTCCTCGGTCGCGGCGGTCGAAGCCGCGGCCGGTTCACCGCGGTCCGCTGACGCGAGCAGGAGACGACGAGACGATGCCGTTCCTCGAACTCACGGGCATCCAGAAGCGGTTCGGTGAGATCGCGGCCGTGCGCGACTTCAACCTCCAGGCCCAGCGCGGCGAGTTCGTCTCGTTCCTCGGCCCGTCCGGGTGCGGCAAGACGACGACCCTGCGGATGATCGCCGGCTTCGAGCGGCCGACGGCCGGCGCGATCGTCGTCAACGGGGTCGACATCACCCACCAGGCGCCGAACCAGCGGAACGTCGGGATGGTCTTCCAGTCGTACGCCCTCTTCCCGAACATGACCGTCGCCGACAACGTGGGATTCGGCCTCCGCGTCCGAAGGCGCCCGAAGGTCGAGATCCGTCGTCGCGTCGGCGAGCTTCTCGACCTCATCCATCTGCCCGACAAGGCGGACCGCTATCCGTGGCAGCTGTCCGGCGGCCAGCAACAGCGGGTGGCGCTCGCCCGGGCGCTCGCGATCGAGCCACAGGTGCTACTCCTCGACGAGCCGCTGTCGGCACTGGACGCGAAGATCCGGGTCGTCCTCCGCAACGAGATCCGGTCGATCCAGCGCGAGCTCGGGATCACGACCGTCTACGTGACCCACGACCAGGAGGAGGCGCTCTCGCTGTCCGACCGCATCGTCGTCATGAGCGAGGGCCGAATCGAGCAGATCGGTACGCCGTTCCAGATCTACAACTTCCCGTCGACCGCCTTCGTCGCCTCGTTCGTCGGGACACTCAATGTTTTCGACGCGGCGGTGGTGGACGCTGCCGCGGGCCAGCTCACGGTCGTCGGCCAGCCTGTCGCGACCGGTCGTCCGCTCGTCGGCGCGGGTGCGCCCGGCGCAACCCTTCCGATCGCGCTCCGGCCCGAGATGCTCTCGATCGGTGGCGAGGGCGGGGCGAACGTCCTGACCGGGACCGTCGACGACGTCACGTTCCTCGGCTCCATCGTCCGCGTCCGCGTCCGGATCGGGGATGGCGGTCCGCTCGTCGCGGCGGACACGTTCAACGATCCGAGTCTCACGATCCCCGAGCGCGGGTCCGTGACGACGGTGACCTTCCCGCCGAATGCGATCCTCGTCCTCGACGCGCCGCCCGTGGTGAGCGTGGAAGAGCTCATCGCCGAACGGTGAGCGTCGAGCTCGGTCCGCTCGCCGGACACCGGCTCGTCGTCTTCGACAAGGACGGCACGCTCATCGACTTCACCGCGATGTGGGGCGGCTGGGCCATCGGGCTCGCCGACCGCCTCGAGGCGGCGACCGACCGACCGATACGTGGGCCCCTCTACGAGGCGTTCGGGATCGACGGCGTGTCCGGCCAGATCCTCCCGCACGGTCTCCTCGCCGCGACGTCGATGGCGGTCCTCCGCGGGGTCGCGCTCGACCTCCTCGAGGTCGGCGGAACGACCAGGTCGCGCGCGACGGCCGTGCTCGAGGAGGCATGGCGCCCGCCCGATCCGGTCGCGCTCGCCCGCCCGCTCGCGGATCTCGGCGCGCTGTTCGAAGCGCTCAGAAGCGCCGGAGCCAGGATCGGCATCGCCACCTCGGACGATCGCGGACCGACGCTCCGAACCCTCGACGCGCTCGGGATCGCCGGCCTCGTCGACGCCATTGTCTGCGCCGACGACGGCGTCGCCGTGAAGCCCGCCCCGGACATGATCGTCGAGCTCTGTCGCGTGGTCGGCGTCCCGGCGACCGAGACGGCGATCGTCGGCGACACGATCGCCGATTTGCGGATGGGGCGCGCCGCGGGCGTCCGGACGTGCGTCGGGGTCCTGTCCGGCTCCGGGACGGCCGACGAGCTCCGCGCGATGGCCGACATCCTCATCCCATCGATCGCGGTGCTCACGCGAGGGCCCGTCGCCCCGCTGCGTCGCGCGGCCGACGTGAGGCCTCAGTAGAACGGGCGTTCACTCACCCCCGCAACGATGAGTTCTGGCATACTCGCGGCCGACGAGACGGAGGAGACATCGGTGGGCGCGACCGGACTCGCCGCGGACCCGACGGAGTACCGGGCGCGGCTCAGCGAGCAGACGGACGATCAGATCGATGCCTGGGCGGCGGAGCTCATGCGGGACGTCGCGATACGCCGGGGTGTCCGGAAGGTCATCGTCGATTTTCTTGCTGCGGCGCGGATCGACGAGCCCTCGTTCGATCGGGTCTTCGCCGCTGGTGGAGGGCCACCGGCCGTCGTGGGGCGCGACCGGGAGGGTCGACTCCTCGTTCCGGCGATCGCCCTCTACGCGCTCGTCCCGGGGATCCGGGCGGAGACCACGGACGGACGCGAACGGCTCATCGAGTACCTCGTCGAGAACTTCGAGGACCTCGTCTACGTCTGATGCGGCGGACTCGGACGGTCCGTCGGGAGACCGCGGTCAGGGTCCCGGTCGCCGGGGACGCGAGTGGCGGGCGCGCGAGTGGCGGGCGCGCGACCGGGTAATCGCCCACCTCCGGCTCCTTCATCCCTTCCCGTCCACCCTCGATGCGCTGACGGCCGCCGCTCTCGGGGTCGTCGCCGGCGGATCGTTGGCGTCGTCGACCCGCCTCGGGATGGCGATGCTCGCGATCCAGGTCGCGATCGGCGCGACCAACGACCTTGCCGACCTGGATGCGGATCGCCGGTCCAAGCCGTGGAAGCCCCTCGTGACCGGGGGAGTGACGCGACCCATCGCGATCATCGTGGCCGGTGTGGGAATCACGGGCGGCATCCTCATCGCCGCATCCGCCTCGGCCGCGGCCGCCGCGGTCGCGGCGCTCGGTGCGGCCATCGGTGTCGCCTATGATCTGCGACTCAAGGGGACCGTCCTGTCATGGCTTCCCTTCGCGCTCGGGGTGCCACTCATCCCGGTCTTCGCCTGGATCGGGACCACCGGATGGATCCCGATCCCGGTCGCCATCGCGGCGGGGATCGCCGTGCCAGCGGGTGCTGCCATCGCCGTGGCGAACGCCCTGCCGGACATCGAGGGCGACGAGCGATCCGGCGTCCGAACCGTGGCGACGGTCCTCGGGCGAGAGCGAGCATGGCGACTCGACGCGGCGTTCCAGGTCGGCGTCGTGGTCGTCGCGATCGTGGCGTTGGCGGTCGTGGCCGGCGCGCGTCTCGCACCGCCCGTATGGCTCGCCGTCGCCGGGTCCGTCGCGCTCCTTGCCGCCGGCGTTGGGCTGAGCGGCGACCGGCGGCGCGGCCGTCGTCAGCGTGGCTGGGAGCTGCAGGCGGTCGCGACGGGACTCCTTGGCGCAGCCTGGCTTGGCGGGCTCGCGGCCGCCGGTCGGCTCTGAGGGCGCTGGCCGCCGATCAGTCGCGCGGTTCTCCGCTCCGGACGAGGGCGATCGCGTTCTCGAGTCGGAGCTTCGCGATCGTCAGGTACTTGGCCAGGTTCGCGCGGTCAACCGGACCGATCGACTCCATCACCGTCGGGGCGCGAAGTACCTCGACGAGCTCCTCGACCGCGTCCGCCAGCTGTCGCTTCGCCGAAACGAGCGACTCGTCGGTGAGTGGCGCGCTCGGCCGGTCGTGCGTCCAGTCGGGGTCCTCATCCGGCGGCCGGCCTCCGACGCGGCTCGTCGCGGCATCTGAGCTGTGGCGGGTGGAGACGCCTTCGTCGGGCTCGGGATCCGTCATCCGCGGAGGCCGGCCATCGACCTTCTCGCGGAGCTTCACGAGCGAGAGTTCACCACGGGCGACCTGTTCGGCCAATCGTCGACGCTTCCGTGGATCGGCGACCTTGAGGAGCTCGTACGCGTGCGACAGAGTGTCTTTGCGCACGGACACGAGCGCGCGGACCTCATCCGGCGCGTCCGCGAGCCGGAGCCGGTTCTCGAGATACCCCTTGTCCTTGCCGAGTTTCTCGGCGAGCTTGCGGATGCTGTAGCCGTGCTCGCGGATCATCCGGTCGTACATCGCCGCCTCGTCGAGCGGTGAGAGATCCTCACGCTGCAGATTCTCGATGATCGCGATCTCGAGGGCGGTCTCGTCGTCGATCTCCTCGACGAGGGCGGGGATCGTGTCGAGGCCGGCCTGGCGCGACGCGCGCCAGCGGCGTTCTCCGGCGACGATCTGGAAGCGGCTCGGGCCGATCGGCCGGACGAGGATCGGCTGGAGGACGCCGCGTTCCCGTATCGATGCGGCGAGCTCGTCGATCGTCTCCTGGACGAAGGTCACCCGCGGTTGCACCGGGTTCGGCTCGACGCGATCGAGAGGCAGGTGTCGCACCGACCCTGCCTTGCGCGGGCCGTCCGACGTGAGCAGGCTGACGATGGCGGGGGAGAGGTCGCGCTCCTCCGAGAGGCGACGTGCGGCCGTCGCTCGGAAATCTGGTCTAGCCAAGGTCGATCACCTCCCGGGCGAATTCGCGATATGTCCGTGCGGCTTCCGAGCTGGTCGCGTATACGGTAATCGGCCGCCCCGCGAGCGGCGCCTCGCCGAGCTTCACGGTGTTGCGGATGATGCTGTTGAAGACGTGGTGATCGCCGACGACGCGAAGCTCATCGAGCATGTCGCGAGCGAGGATCGTCCGCCCATCGTAGAAGGTCGGCAGAAGGCCCAGGATCCGGAGATCGCGATTGAGGCGCGCCCGGATTGTGTTGATGACCTTGACGAGATTCGTCAGGCCCTTCATCGCGTAGTACTGGGTCTGGACCGGGATGATGACGCTGTTCGCGGCAACGAGGCCGTTGACCGTGAGGAGGCCCAGGTTCGGTGGGCAATCGATGAGCGCGAAGTCGTATCGCGCCTCCAGCCGTCCCTCGAGCGCTTCGCGAAGCGTCTGCTCGCGGCCGAAGGCGGTGAACAGCTCACCCTCGGTCGCTGCCAGGTCGATGTTCGCCGGCGCGACGTCGATCCCCGGCGTCTCTGTCGGGATGATCACCTCGTCGATCGTGGCGCGTCCGTCGGCGAGGACGTCGGCCATGGATCGCTCCACGGTGTTGAGGTTGATGCCGAGGCCGGCCGTGAGATTCGCCTGGGGATCCATGTCGATGCAGAGGACGCGGAACCCTTCTTCGGCGAGCGCGCCCGCGAGGTTGATCGCGGTCGTCGTCTTGCCGACGCCGCCTTTCTGATTCGCGATCGCGATCACATTCGTCACTGGGTGGACCTCGTGCGGGCGAAGCGGTGGATGGGACGCCGGCGGGGCGGCGGCTCGGAGTCGAACCATGCTACCCCACCGCGACGCCGCACGGACACGAGGTTATCCACACGGAGGGCGAGTTGTTCACCGAATCTGTGGATAGTCGACGCTCACCCGGGTCGGTGAGGGACGACTCGGGTCCGTCTATCATGGCCAGCGTCCGCACCGGGACTGTCCGTACGCAAACACAGCCGGCCGGGACGATCGACGACGATGAGGTGGCCGTGCCGACCAACGGGGAGCGGATCGAGCGTCTCGAGCGGATGCGCGAGGAGTCGCGACTCGGCGGTGGCGCCGCCCGGATCGAACGCCAGCACGTGGCGGGCAAGCTGACGGCGCGTGAGCGGCTCGATCTCCTCCTCGACCCGGGATCGTTCGTGGAACTCGACGCCTTCGTCACCCACCGCTCATCCGGCTTCGGCATCGACGAACAGATCGTCCTCGGTGACGGGGTCGTGACGGGTCACGGGACGATCGACGGCAGGCTGGTGTTCGTGTTCAGCCAGGACTTCACCGTGTTTGGTGGGTCGCTCTCGGAGGCGTACGCCGAGAAGATCTGCAAGGTGATGGACCTGGCAATGCGCGTCGGTGCGCCGATCGTCGGTCTCAACGATTCCGGCGGAGCGCGGATCCAGGAAGGTGTCGCATCGCTCGGTGGATACGCCGACATCTTCCTCCGGAACACGCTCGCCTCGGGCGTCGTTCCGCAGCTCTCGGTCGTGCTCGGACCGTGCGCCGGGGGAGCGGTGTACTCGCCTGCAATCACGGATTTCACGATCATGGTGGAGGGCACGAGCTACATGTTCGTGACCGGTCCGAACGTCGTGAAGACCGTGACCCACGAGGATGTCGATGCTGAACGCCTCGGTGGTGCGGTGACGCACACGACGATCAGCGGCGTCGCCCACCTCGCTGGACGGGACGAGGCCGAGTCGCTCGATCTCGCCCGGCGCATCCTCGGCTACCTGCCGGCGAACAACCTCGCCGATCCGCCGATCGTGCCGACCGCCGACCCGGACGATCGTCGGGACGCCGAACTCGACGGCATCGTGCCGGAGGATCCGCAGCGACCGTATGACATGCATCGCGTCATCGAGTCGATCGTCGACGACCGTGTCTTCCTCGAGACGCAGCCGGGCTACGCCCCGAACATCCTCACCGGTTTCGCGCGGCTCGGCGGTCGGAGCGTCGGCATCGTCGCCCAGCAGCCGGCGGTCCTCGCGGGCGCGCTCGACATTGGCGCCTCGACGAAGGCGGCCCGCTTCGTTCGGACCTGCGACTGCTTCAATGTCCCGTTGCTCACCCTCGTCGACGTGCCGGGATTCCTGCCGGGCGTCGGCCAGGAACATGGCGGCATCATCCGTCACGGCGCCAAGCTCCTGTTCGCCTACTGCGAGGCGACGGTCCCCAAGCTCACGGTCATCACCCGCAAGGCATACGGCGGAGCCTACGATGTCATGAGCAGCCGGCACGTCCGGGGCGACATGAACTTCGCCTGGCCCACGGCCGAGATCGCCGTGATGGGGGCGGAGGGGGCGGTGAGCATCATCTTCAAGGATCGCATCGCCGCCGCGTCGGATCCGGCCGCCGAGCGGCAGCGCCTCGTCGCCGAATATGAGGCCGAGTTCGCCAATCCGTACATCGCCGCGTCGCGCGGGTACGTCGACGACGTCATCCGTCCGTCGGAGACCCGCCCCCGACTCATCCGGGCGCTCTCGATGCTCGAGAACAAGCGGGTGGAGAACCCGCGGAAGAAGCATGGCAACATCCCGCTCTGACGACGGAGCGGTTTCGCGCCGCCCGTCCGTCTTTACGCAAAGACGCGACGGGGATCGCAGGTGACGCCGCCACCATTCCGTCGGGTCCTGGTGGCGAATCGGGGCGAGATCGCGCTCCGTATCATCCGCGCCTGCCGGGACCTCGGGATGGAAGCGGTCGCGGTCTACAGCGACGCGGATGCGACCGCGGCCCACGTCCGGGCCGCCGATGTCGCCATCCGGCTCGGTCCGGCGCCGGCGGGGGAGAGCTACCTCCGGAGAGAGGCGATCCTCGATGCCGCACGGGCCACCGGGGCGGACGCGATCCACCCGGGGTACGGGTTCCTCGCCGAGCGCGCGGATTTCGCGACGGCGGTCGTGGAGGCGGGGCTGGCATGGATCGGTCCGGATCCTGCGGCGATCGCTCGACTCGGTGACAAGCTCGCCGCTCGGCGGGTCGCCGCGACCGTCGGCGTGCGCGTCGTCCCCGGCACCCTCTCGGCCGTATCCGTCGAGCGCGCGGACCAGGTCGTGGCGGTGCTCGCGGAGGCCGATCGGGTCGGGTTCCCGCTTCTCGTGAAAGCCGCGGCGGGTGGCGGTGGACGGGGGATGCGGCGGGTGGAGCGTCGAGAGGATCTTCCGGCGGCGCTCGCGGCCGGCTCCCACGAAGCCCGAGCCGCCTTCGGTGACGGGACCGTCTACCTCGAACGGGAGCTCCGCCCCGCTCGACACATCGAGGTCCAGCTGCTCGGCGACCGGGCCGGCACGGTCGTCGCCGTCGGCGAGCGCGACTGCTCGACCCAGCGCCGCCACCAGAAGCTCATCGAGGAGGCGCCGGCTCCCGGCCTCACGAGCGACGAACGCCGCGAACTCCACGATGCAGCCGTCCGGCTCGGTGCCGCGGCCGGCCTGACGAATGCGGCGACGGCCGAATTCCTGTTCGACTCCGAGCGGCGCTTCTCGTTCCTCGAGGTCAACACCCGGCTCCAGGTCGAGCACGGCGTGACCGAGCTCGTCGCCGGGATCGACATCGTGGTCGAGCAGTTCCGAATTGCGGCCGGGGAGCCGCTGAGTGACGAGGCGCGATCCGCCGCGCTCGCCGCGACCGAGCCGGACGGCCACGCCATCGAGGTCCGCCTGTCCGCGGAGGATCCGGCGCGGGATTTCGCGCCGGATCCGGGATGGGTCACGCGGTGGGTCCCGCCGGGAGGGCCGGGGGTCCGGGTCGATGCCGCGATCGAGGCGGGCGTCCGGATCCCAACGGAGTACGACCCGCTCATCGCGAAGATCCTCGTCCATGGGCCGGATCGAGGCACCGCGATCGCCCGGCTCCGACGCGCACTCGACGAGACGGAGATCGGTGGGATCCAGACGACCCTCCCGTTCCTCCGGGCGGCGGTTCGTCACCCGAGGTTCGTCGACGCCGATCTCTCGACCGACTGGGTCGCCGAGGCATGGGACGGCCCGGCCGATCGCGGCGGGACCGAACGCGCGGCGCTTCTCGCGGCAGCGCTCACGGCGTCGGACGTGCTCGAATCCCCGGCTGCATTCGCGGTCGGCATGCCCGGCGGATCGCCGCGCCCGGGAGCGTCGCCGTCCGGTTGGCGGGCGATCGGTCGATCAGACGCGATCGACCGGTGGCCGCGGTGAGTCGTGACGCGGCTTCCGTCTGGTTGCGCGATGGGGTCCGCGCACGGGTGGCCGGCGGGCCGGCGGACGGGGGGCTGACGCTCGTCGGACCGGATGCCGATGGCGTCCTGCGGGTCGACGGCGCCCCGATGCCCGTCGCATTCCGCCGGTTCGACGAGGCGCACGCCCTCCTCGTCGAGTCCGGGCGGACCGTGCAGGTGCTCTTCGAGCCTGCCCGCCGCCGTCCGCGGGACGGGGTCGTCGTCCGGGTGGTGGTCGTGGACGGATGGCGGTTCGAGGTGGAGATCGAAGCGGCGACCCGCGCAGCGCTCCGCGCCAGGGCGAGTCGCGATCCCGGCAGCATGGTGGCCGCTGGGCGGACGGAGGTTCGGACCATCATCCCGGGGCGGCTCGTGGAGGTGTCAGCGGCGCCGGGGGACAGGGTCGTGGCCGGAGACCAGCTCGCGGTCCTCGAGGCGATGAAGATGCAGAACGAGCTCCGCTCCCCACGCGATGGGACCGTCGAGCGCGTCCTTGCCGTCGTCGGCGAGAATGTCGAAGTGGGCGACCTCCTCTTCATCGTCTCGTGACCCGGCTTCGGACCACCGCGGCCGGCGATCCCGGTCGCGACGCCTGGCGGACCACGATCCGGGCGAAGGCGCTCCGCGGCGCGCCGGAGCGTCGCGAGCGGTTCGAGACGAGCTCCGGGATCGAGATCGCCGACCTGTACACGCCTGCCGACATCGCCGGACTCGACGAGGCGCGCGATCTCGGCCGACCCGGCGAGTTCCCCTTCACTCGCGGCATCCAGCCGACGATGTATCGGTCCCGCTTCTGGACGATGCGCCAGTACGCCGGGTTCGCCACGGCGGCCGAGACCAACGAACGCTTCCGCTATCTGCTGTCCGAGGGTCAGACCGGCCTCTCCGTCGCGTTCGACCTGCCGACGCAGATGGGGTACGACTCGGACGCGCCCGAGGCGCAGGGTGAGGTCGGCCGGGTCGGGGTGCCGATCGCGTCGCTCGCCGACATGGAGACGCTCTTCGCCGGCATCCCCCTCGGGACGGTGAGCACGTCGATGACGATCAACGCCACGGCCGCCATCCTCCTCGCCCTCTACGTCGTGGCCGCGGAGCGACAGGGCGTCGGCCGGGCTGAAGTGAGCGGCACGACCCAGAACGACATCCTCAAGGAATACATCGCCCGCGGCACGTACATCTTCCCGACCCGGGCCTCCATGCGGCTCGTCACGGACATCGTCGAGTTCTCATCCCGGGAGCTGCCCCGCTGGAACACGATCAGCATCTCCGGCTATCACATGCGGGAGGCCGGCGCGACGGCGGCGCAGGAGCTCGCCTTCACCCTCGCCGACGCGATCGCCTACTGCGAGGCGGCGGTCGAGCGCGGGCTCGACATCGACGACTTCGCCGGCCGACTGTCGTTCTTCTTCGCCGCCTGGAGCGAGCTGTTCGAGGAGGTGGCGAAGTTCCGGGCCGCCCGCCGGATGTGGGCGACGATCGTCCGGGATCGGTTCGGCTCGTCGAACATCCGTTCGATGCTGTGTCGGTTCCACACCCAGACCGCCGGCTCGAGCCTCACCGCGCGCTCGATCGACAACAACGTCGTGCGGACCACGATCCAGGCGCTCGCCGCCGTCCTCGGCGGGACCCAGAGCCTGCACACCAACTCGCGGGATGAGGCGCTCTCGCTGCCGACCGCCGAGGCCGCCCGGCTCGCCCTCCGGACGCAGCAGATCCTCGCCCACGAGAGCGGCGTGACCGAGACGCCGGATCCGCTCGCCGGCTCGTACTTCGTCGAGACCCTGACGAACGAGGTCGAGGCGGCGGCGTGGGCCTACCTCGAGGAGATCGATGCGATGGGCGGGACGCTCGCCGCGATCGAGCATGGGTTCCAGCAGCGCCAGATCCAGGAGTCCGCCTATCGAACGCAGCAGGCGATCGAACGCGGCGATCTCGTCGTCGTCGGCGTCAACCGGTTCGTCGACGATGAGCCGGCCGTCCAGCCGGCCATCCACCGCATCGATCCCGCGGCCGAGCAGCGCCAGATCGACGGTCTTCGACGGGTCCGGGCGGAGCGCGACCCGGCCGTGCACCGAGCGACCCTCCGTCGCCTCGAGGAAGCCGCCCGCGGGGATGAGAACCTCATGCCGCCGCTCATCGAGGCCGTCCGGGCGTACGCGACGGTCGGCGAGCTGAGCGACCGCCTCCGGAGCGTCTGGGGCGAGCATCGAGAGCTCATCACGATCTGAGGTCGACCCCATGACGAGTCCCGTCCCGCGACCCGATCCCGGCGCCGTCCCGCCGTTGCTGCGCCGCCTCGGGCGGATCCACCACGTGGCGGTCGTCGTCCGCGACCTCGAGGCCTCGCTCGGCTTCTACCGCGACGTGCTCGGGCTCGATCTCGAGCTCGTCACCGACATCCCGACGGACCGGGTCCGGATCGCCTTCCTCCCGATCGGCGAGAGCAGGCTCGAGCTCGTCTGCCCCACCGATGACTCGACCGGCGTGGCCCGCTTCCTCGCGGCGAAGGGGGAGGGGTTCCACCACCTGTGCCTGGAGGTCCCGGATCTCGCCGCGACGCTCACCCGGCTCGCCATCGACGGCGTCGAGCTCATCGACGCCGCGCCGCGCCGCGGGGCCGAGGGTCCGGTCGCATTCCTCCATCCCCGAGCGTGCCACGGCGTCCTCGTCGAGCTCATCGAGGCGTCCGGAGGCCCCTCCTGGACGTCACTCGGCTTCCCGCCCACCTGACGTCACCCCGGCCGGTCCATCCGCGCTGCCCGCGGCTCGGCGGGCGTGGAAGCGACCGTCGCTCCGTTCGACGCGAAGGGGCGTCCCATAGGCCGCGGACAGGAAGTCCGAGGTGATCGTCGTCTCGAGCGGTCCCGCCGCCACGACACGACCCGCCGCGAGGATGAGAGCGTGGGTCATGCCGCTCGGGATCTCCTCGAGATGATGGGTGACGAGGACGATCGCCGCGGGCGACGGAGCGTCCGCGAGTCCCTCGATGCGCTCGACGAGCTCCTCACGGGCGCCGAGGTCGAGGCCGGCCGCCGGCTCATCGAGGACGAGCAGGTCGGGGTCCGCCATGAGCGTCCGGGCGATCTGGACCCGCTGGCGCTCGCCGGATGAGAGGCTGCCCATCGTCCGCTCGGCGAGGTGCCGGCACCCCATCCGGGTGAGCGCTGCGAGGGCGAGCGCCCGGTCGTCGTCGTCGAACGAGCTCCACCATGGCGCGAGGGCCGCGTCCCGCGCGGCGACCACGGCGTCGAACGCGGTCAGCCGATCCTCGAGGCGGGCCGCCAGCGCCGCGCTCACGAGCCCGATCCTCCGGCGCAGCTCGCGGGCGTCGACCCGACCGATCTGGGCACCGAGGACCTCGATCGTGCCCCTCGTGGGCCAGAGGTACGTGGCGACAATCGAGGCGAGCGTCGTCTTGCCGGCTCCGTTCGGGCCGACCACGACCCACCGCTGCCCGCGGTGGACGGTCCAGTCGACGTCGTCGAGGATCCAGCGACCGTCGCGCCGGACCCCGACCCGCTCGAGGCGGAGCACGCGCTCCACCTCGCCGGACGCGAGGCGCATCGGCCGGGCCTAGCGGACGCCGGCAGCGCGGAGCAGGGCCGGGATCTCCGTGGGCGACGCGGCGACCCGGATGCCCGCGGCCTCGAGGGCGGCGACCTTGCCGGCGGCCGTTCCCGCGCCGCCGCTGACAATGGCCCCGGCATGACCCATCCGTCGACCTTCGGGCGCCGTGCGTCCGGCGATGAACGCCGCCATCGGTACACCGCGCAGGTGCTCTGCCGCGTAGGCCGCGGCCTCCTCCTCGGCCGCACCGCCGATCTCGCCGATGAGGACGATCGCGTCCGTCTCCGGGTCGTCGCGGAAGAGGCGGAGGATGTCGACGAACCGGGTGCCGACGATCGGGTCGCCGCCGATCCCGACGCACGTGCTCTGGCCGATGCCCGCGTCCGACATCGCCTGGACCGCCTCGTAGGTGAGCGTGCCGGATCGCGACACGACCCCGACGCGTCCCTCGCGATGGATCGAGCCCGGGATGATGCCGACCTTCGCCCGGCCGGGCGACGTCGCTCCCGGGCAGTTGGGTCCGACGAGGCGGGCGCCGGCCTGCCGGACGGCCTCCACCGTGGTGAGCATGTCGAGGGCGGGGATCCCCTCGGTGATGCAGAAGACGGTGCGGATCCCCGCCCCGACCGCCTCGAGGATCGCGTCGGGAGCTGCGGCCGCGGGGACGTAGATGCACGACGTGTCCGCGCCGGTGGACTCGACCGCCTCGGCCACCGTGTCGAAGACCGGGACCCTGCCGTCGAGCGCGCGCCGGCCGCCCTTGCCCGGAGTCACGCCGGCGACGACGGCGGTCCCGTACTCGAGCATCGCCCGCGAGTGGAATTCCCCCTCGCGGCCGGTGATTCCCTGGACGAGGAGGCGGGTCTCCCGCCCAACGAGGATGCTCATCGCGTCGCGCCGTCGACAGCCGGACCGCCGCGACCCGCCGCGGCCGCCGCGACCGCCTTGGCCGCCGCGACCGCCTTGGCCGCCGCGACCGCCTTGGCCGCCGCCTCATCGAGGCTCCGGGCCGTCTCGAAGCGGGCCTCGGTGAGGAGGCGGGCGGCCTCGTCCGCGTTCGTGCCCACGATGCGGACGACCATCGGCACCTCCCGCACCTGGAGGGCACGCGCCTCGATCAGTCCGCGGGCGACCTCGTCGCCCCGGGTGATGCCGCCGAAGATGTTGACGAGGATCGCCTCGACTTTCGGATCGGCGAGGATGAGCCGCATCGCCGCCGCGACCTTGTCCGCCCGGGCACCGCCGCCGATGTCGAGGAAATTCGCCGGCTCGCCGCCGGCCCGCTTGACGAGGTCCATCGTCGTCATCGCCAGGCCGGCGCCGTTGACCATGCAGCCGATCGAGCCGTCGAGCTTGATGAAGCTGATGCCCTCGGCCCTCGCGGCGACGTCGGCCGGGTCCTCCTCGTCGAGGTCGCGGAGGTCCTCCAGGCCGGGGTGGCGGGACAGGGCGGAGTCGTCGAGGGTGATCTTCGCGTCGAGGCAGCGGAGCTCGAGGCGTTCGGTCCCGTCCACCTCCCGTTCGCGGACCACCGCGAGCGGGTTCACCTCGACGAGGTCGGCATCGCAGGCGAGCATCGTCCGCACGAGGCCCCGCGCGATCGCGACTGCCGCAGCGAGCTGCCCGCCGAGGCCCAGGGCGAACGCCATCCGGCGGGCCTGCCACTCGAGGAGGCCGAGATGCGGGTGTGCGTGGATCCGGACGATCGCCTCGGAGCGCTCCGCGGCGACCTGTTCGATCTCGACGCCGCCCTCTGCCGAACCCATGAGGAGGATGCGGCGGGCCGCGCGATCGAGGACCGCGCCGAGGTAGAGCTCGCGGACGATGTCCGCGCCAGCGGTGACGAGGACCCTGCGGACGACGATCCCCTTGATCTCCATGCCGAGGATCCGACGGGCGACCTCCGCCGCCTCCGCCGGTGAGGCGGCGAGCTGCACGCCGCCGGCCTTGCCGCGCCCGCCGACGAGGACCTGGGCCTTGACCACGACGCGTTCAGCGCCCGCGGCGAACGCTCGTTCCGCGGCTGACCGAGCCTCGGCCGGGGTTCGGGCGACCTCCCAGGCCGGGACCGGCAGGCCCTGCGCGGCGAGGAGCGACTTCGCGTCTGCTTCCTGGATCTTCACCGCGGGCTGGACCCCTCAGGCGCCGATCGGCTCGGCGGGCCATGCGACCGACGCGCTCACTCATCGGCGACCCTGGCGCCGGGGAGTCCGAGCGACACGGATGGTACCGCGACATCGCGGCGCGCACCGGCCGGGCGCGACTAGAATGGCCTCCATGACCCACCGGATCACGCTCATCCCCGGCGACGGCATCGGACCTGAGCTCGCCGAGGCGACGCGACGGGTCCTTGCCGCGACGGACGTCAGGATCGAGTGGGAGGTCGTCGAGGCGGGCGAGTCGGTGATCGAACGGTATGGGACGCCGCTTCCCGAGCACGTCCTCGAGTCGATCAGGCGGAACCGGGTCGCGCTCAAGGGCCCGATCACGACGCCGGTCGGGCACGGTTTCCGGAGCGCCAACGTCACGCTCCGCCAGGCGCTCGGCCTGTACGCCAACGTCCGCCCGGCGCGGAGCATGAAGGGACTCGACACCCGCTACGAGAACGTCGACTTGGTCATCGTCCGCGAGAACACCGAGGACCTCTACGGCGGGATCGAGCACATGGTCGGCCCGGACGCGGCGGAGAGCATCAAGATCATCACCCGTGCGGCGTCCGAGCGGATCGCGCGCTACGCGTTCGAGTACGCCGTGGCGAACGGTCGGCGGAAGGTGACCGCGGTCCACAAGGCGAACATCATGAAGCTCTCGGATGGTCTCTTCCTCGAGAGCTGCCGGACGATCGCGGCGGCGTACGAGGGCCGGGTGGAGTTCGAGGACCGGATCGTCGACAACATGTGCATGCAACTTGTGCAGAAGCCCGAGCTGTACGACGTCCTCGTCCTGCCGAACCTCTACGGCGACATCGTCAGCGACCTCGCCGCCGGCCTCGTCGGCGGGCTCGGCGTGGCGCCCGGAGCGAACATCGGGACCGAGGCGGCGGTCTTCGAGCCGGTCCACGGGTCGGCGCCGCGCTACGCCGGCCTCGATCGCTCGAATCCGACGGCGCTCATCCTGTCCGCCGCGCTCATGCTCCGGCACCTCGGCGAGCCGGCGGCGGCGACGCGGGTGGAGGCGGCCGTCCGGGCGGTGATCGCGGAAGGCCGCACGGTCACCTACGACCTCGGCGGGACGAGCGGGACCCAGGCGTTCGGGGAAGCGGTCGCCGACCGGCTCTCCCTCGCGGCCGTCTGATCGGCCGCGGTCCAGGCGGCACAGGCGGCACGATGCTGCGCCGGTACGGGTCCTATCGCGGCAGCGAGGGGATGCTCGCCTGGGCGTTCCACCGCATCTCAGGCGTCGCCATCTGGGCGTTCGTCGTGCTGCACGTCATCGACATCTACCTCGTCGGCGGGGACCCGAAGGCCTACGACACGATCCTGCAGGTGTATGCGAGCCCGCCCGGCCGGATCATGGAGACGCTCCTTGGTGCCGCGCTCCTCTATCACGCCCTCAACGGGCTGCGGATCATCATCATGGACTTCTGGCCCGTGTTCACCCGCTATCACAAGCTTCTCTGGTATGCGAACTGGGTGATCTTCACGGTCGTCGGCCTGCCGGTCGCGATCATCATCCTCAAGCCGATCTTCGGGGCGTAGGCGGCATGGCGATCTACTCTCGTTCTGGACGCCGCCGCCCGTCCGGTGGCGGCTTCGAGCTGTTCGCCTGGTATCTCATGCGCATCACCGGGCTCGGGCTCTTCGTCCTCGCCCTCGCCCACTTCCTCATCCTCCACGTCCTCTACGATCCGTCCCAGGAGAACGCCACGTTCATCGCCCACGTCCGCTGGAGCAGCCTCTTCTGGCGGGTGATGGACTGGAGCCTCCTCATGCTCGTCCTGTTCCACGCCTTCCTCGGTGTCCGAACGGTGATCGGGGACTATGCGAAGGGCGGGACCCGGATGTTCCTGCTCACGGCCCTCTACCTCCTCGGCTTCGCCCTCTTCGTCGCGGGGACGAGCGTCGTGCTCACCCTGCCGGGCATCGTGCCGCCGGCCTGACGAGCGATGGAGCACCGATTCGAGGCGATCATCGTCGGCGCCGGCGGGGCGGGCCTGTGGGCCGCGCTCGAGCTCGCGAAGGCGGGTGTCCGCTCGGCCGTCCTGACGAAGCTCTACCCGACGCGCTCCCACACCGGCGCCGCCCAGGGCGGGGTTTGCGCCGCCCTGGGCAACCTGGAGGAGGACCACTGGGAGTGGCACATGTTCGACACCATCAAGGGCGGGGACTATCTGACGGACCAGGACGCCGCCGAGATTCTCGCCCGGGAGGCGATCGAGACGGTCATCGAGCTCGAGCACATGGGACTGCCGTTCAATCGGACCACGGAGGGGAAGATCGACCAGCGGCGCTTCGGCGGCCATACCCGCAACTTCGGCGAGGGCCCCGTCCGGCGATCCTGCTTCGCGGCCGACCGGACCGGCCACATGATCCTCCAGACGCTCTATCAGCAGTGCATCAAGGCCGGCGTGACGTTCTTCGACGAGTACCATGTCGTGGACCTGCTCACCGACGGGACGGAGCTCGGCGACGGCGGTCGCTGCACAGGCGTCGTCGCCTACCGGATCGCCGACGGCGAGATCCACACCTTTCGGGCGAAGGCGGTCATGCTCGCGACGGGCGGCTTCGGGCGGATGTTCCGCGTCACCTCGAACGCCTGGTCACTCACCGGCGACGGCGTCGCGCTCGCGTATCGTCACGGCATCCCGATGCAGGACATGGAGTTCTACCAGTTCCACCCGACGGGGATCGTCGGCATCGGGATCCTCCTGTCCGAGGCGGCCCGCGGGGAAGGTGGGTACCTGCGCAACGACTCGGGCGAGCGATTCATGGAGCGCTACGCGCCGCGGCTCATGGAGCTCGCTCCGCGGGACATGGTGAGTCGCGCGATCTACATGGAGATCCGGGAGGGTCGCGGGATCGGCGGCAGGGACTTCGTCCACCTCGACGTCACCCATCTCGGTCGGGCGGTGATCGAGGAGAAGCTCCCGGACATCGCGGACTTCGCCCGGGTGTACCAGGGCGTGGAGCCGATCAGCGAGCCCGTTCCGGTCCAGCCGACGGCGCACTACGCGATGGGGGGCATCCCCACGACGACCGAGACCCAGGTGACCAGGGATGAGCGGAACACGATCGTTCCCGGCCTCTACGCGGCGGGGGAGTGCGCCTGCGTGAGCGTCCACGGAGCGAATCGGCTCGGGACGAACTCGCTCGTGGATCTCCTCGTGTTCGGCAGGCGGGCCGGCCGGCGCATGGCCCGCGACGTCCGCGGCGGCGACCTGCCGGAGGTGGCGCCGGACGCGGCGGAGCCGGTCGTGGCCGAGCTCGACGCGATCCGGACCCGGGTCAGCGGCGAGAATGCCGCCCGCATCCGGCAGGATCTCGCGGCGATGATGATGGACAAGGTCGGCGTCTACCGGGACGCCGCCGTCCTCGGGGAGGCCGTCCCGGCGATCCGGGAGCTCAAGGAGCGCTACGCCCGGGTGCGGATCGACGACCGCGGTCGGACGTTCAACACGGATCTCCTCGAGGCGCGCGAGGTGGGTTACCTCCTCGACTGTGCCGAGACGACGGCGACCGCGGCGCTCGCGCGCACGGAGAGCCGCGGCGCGCACGCCCGTGAGGACTTCCCGGAGCGCGACGACGTGAACTTCCTCGCCCACAGCCTCGCCTTCCGGGCCCCCGCCGGGCCGCGCCTCCGCTACAAGCCGGTCTCGATCACTCGATTCGAGCCGAAGCCGAGGACGTACTGATGCAGGTGGACCTCCGGATTCTCCGCTACGACCCGGAGCGCGACGCCGCCCCGCACTGGGAGTCGTACGACGTCGTCGCCGAGCCCATGGACCGCGTCCTCGATCTCCTCCATCGGGTGAAGTACGACGAGGACGGGACGTTGACCTTCCGTCGCTCGTGCGCCCACGGCGTGTGCGGCTCGGACGCGATGCTCATCAACGGCCGCAACCGGCTCGCCTGCAAGATCCGGGTCGATCAGCTCGGGCGGCGTCGGATCACCGTCGCGCCCCTCCCGGGCCTGCCCGTGATCAAGGATCTCGTCGTCGATATGGACGGGTTCTTCGGCAAGTTCCGGAGCGTGCAGCCGTACCTCATGACGGAGGGCCCAGCCCCCGAGCGGGAACGGATCCAGAGTCCCGAGGACCGCCATCGCTACGACGACACGACGAAGTGCATCCTCTGTGCCGCGTGCACCTCATCGTGCCCCTCGTTCTGGGCCCAGCCCGGCTATGTCGGGCCGGCGGCGATCGTGAACGCCCATCGGTTCATCTTCGATTCGCGAGATGAGGGTGCCGAGGAGCGGCTCGAGATCCTCGCCGACAAGGATGGCGTGTGGCGCTGCCGGACGATCTTCAACTGCGTCGACGCGTGTCCGCGGGGGATCAACATCACCCGGGCGATCCTCGAGGTCTCCTCGGCGATCGTGGAGCGACAGGCCTGAACGCACCGCTCCTGTCCGGTCGCGCAGCGTCGCCTGAACCCGGGCCCGGGTTCGTCATCCGGACCGACGGCGCCTCGCGCGCGAATCCGGGTCACGCGTCCGCGGGTGCGGTCCTCATCGCCCTCGCCCGGCCGGACGCATTCGACCCGGCGGCCGCGCCCGATGCGACGATCTCCGACTACCTCGGCATCCAGACGAACAACGTCGCCGAGTACACCGCCGTCGTACGGGCGCTCGCGCTCGCCCGGGAGCTCGGTGCGCGGGAGGTCCGTCTCCTGCTCGATTCGATGCTCATCGTCGAACAGGTCAACGGTCGCTGGCGGGTCAGGGACGCGAAGCTCGCGCCGCTCCACGCGGCGGCGCGGCAGCACCTCGAAGCCTTCGATCGGTGGTCCGCCCGGCATGTCCGGCGGGCGGAGAACCACGCCGCCGACGCGCTCTGCAACGAGGCGATCGATCGAGCCCTCGCCGGCGGGCCCGTCTCGGTCGTCCGCCGTCCGCAGCTGCCCGGCGGGTGACGGCCACCGACGTTCCCGACTTCCCGGCTCGGAAACCGTCAAAACGACCTCCAGGCGGGCACGCGTCGGCGGCGATCGAGCCGATCGCGGCGGGTCGCGCTCACGTTGTGTGGCGCGCCGTCGCCGCACCGGGTCCGGGCCTGCCAGATGGTTCACCCGCTGACCATCCGCCACGATCCGGGCGACGAGCGCCCGCCTGAGGACCGTATGGCAGGATCGCGACCTGGGCGCCTCGCGTCGGGCCGGTGATCCTCGCGACCGATCCGGGGAGGGCTCCGCGAGTCCGGGCGACGGCTCCTCGAGGAGTCTCGGCGGCCGACTACAATCGTCCGGTCAGCGAGGCGGCCGGATGGCCGCGCACCGGCACCGCCCGTGCGGGACCGGTTCGAGGAAAGTCCGAGCTCCTCAGCGCAGGGTAGCGGGTAACGCCCGTCCGCCGTGAGGCGAGGACCAGTGCCACAGTGACGATGCCGGAGGCCGGCGCGAGCCGGCGACCGGAGTGAAACGCGGCAAACTCTACCTGGAGCAAGGCCAAATAGGAGGGTGCAACCCCGGTTCGCCGGGGGGAGGGGCGCGCTGCCCAACCCTCGGGTCGGCCGCTGGAGCCGGCGGGTGACCGCCGGACGAGATGGATGGCCATCCCCTCGGATCGCGAGGTCCGAGGGACAGAACTCGGCTTAGAGGTCGCCTCGCTGGCGCTCTTCTCCTGACGCTCTCCCGGCCCTCTCCCGGCGCGCAGCATGCCGGCGCCGTTCCCGCGCGCCCGTGCCGTCCGCGGTGAAGGGCCCCGGGGCGTCCGTCCGAAGGAAGGCGCTGTCAGTCTTCGTCCGGGCGGAAGATGTGCGAGGCCGTGCAGGCGTTGCAGATGGGTGTCGCGGTCTCGAGATCGCCGAGCGGGATCGGCAGCCGTCGTTCCGGGTACAGGCACTCGACATCGTAGACCCGGTCCGGGACGCTTGCGACGTGCATGAGGCGCCGATAGGTGCAGCGACGGATCCGCGCTTCCGCGAGGTGGTACTGCTCCGGCGCCTGCGGGATGACGGGAAGCTCGAGTGCCATCGGGTGGATCTGCGCACCTAGCGTGAGTTCGGCCTCCGGGACGCCACGTGCGCACCCGGCTCCCCGTGGCCAGCCTAGCATCGTCCGTCGATCGACGGCAACCGGAGAAAGGTACTAGACTCCCGCCGCAGTCGGCCGGGCGACGCGACGCGACGCGAACGCGGAGGACGGGTGGACGACGAGGGACGCACCAAGCTGGCCGAGCGGGCCCGTCGACGCGGGCGACCTGGCGAGGCGCGCTCGGCGCGAGCCGACGGTCGGCCCGTCGCGGACCCATCGGGCGGCTGCCGATACCTGCACGCGGCGACGGGGGACCCGGCCTGTCTCGCCATCGCCCCGGCGATCCACCTCGGACCGCGGCAGGTCGACCTCGTGTGCGCCGGATCGACCCACGCGACATGTCCGAGGTTCGCCCGCGGCCGCGCGGCCGTGAGTCCGCCTCCGCCGGTCGCGGACCGCGCGAACCTGCCGGCGGCGGCCGCCGCTGCCGCTGCCGCTACCGCTGCCGCTACCGCTGCCGCTACCGCTGCCGCTGCCGCTGCCGCTGCCGCTACCGCTGCCGCTACCGCTGCCGCTGCCGCTGCCGCGCCACCGGTCATCGAGCCGGTGATCCTCGCCGCCGCGGTCGGGTCGTCGACGGCTCTCGCGACGGGGGAGTCCGAACCCGTCGCCGCCCCGCGCGAAGCACCGGACCGGCGCATCCGCGGTGCGCTGCCGACGACCCGATCGATCGTCGCCCGCCCGGCAACGATCGCGGCGGCACTGACGTTCGTCGTCACCCTGGCCGCAGCGATCGCCTTCCTCGACGCTCGAGGCGGGCTCGCCCTCCTGCCGGCCAGGACGTCCCCGTCCGTCGTCGCGCCCGCGCCGTCGGCCGCCCCGCCCACCGCCTCGCCGTTCGCTTCCGTCGGTCCATCGCCGACCGCCGCACCGCCCTCTGCCGTCGTCTCGCCGCCGAGCGCCGCACCGCCGACCGCGGTCGCCGTCGCCACGCCCTCGTTCCCAGGCTCCTCGCTCCCGCCGGATCTCGTCGCGCTCCTCATCCCGTGCCCGGATGGCTCCGGATGCTCGCAGTACCGGATCCGGAGCGGTGACACGCTGAGCGGCGTCGCAACCCTCTTCGGTGTCGCGTACCAGGCGATGCTCGCGGCGAACCCGGGGATCGCGAACCCGTCCCTCATCCACGTCGGGCAGCTCGTCACGGTCCCGATCCCGCACTGAGCCCGCGCGCGGTTTCGCGCGACCGTTCGGCCCTCGCGCGACCGTTCGGCCTCGAACGCCCGCCTTCCGATGTTTCCACATTGACGGGAGCCCGTCGCCGTGTAGAATGCCGGGCAAGTGGCGCATAGTGGTGAGAAGTGGGGAGCAGTCCCACAAATCCCCGGGAGCGGGGCACCGCCGGCGCCGCCGAACGGCACGCATCGCCCGGACCACAGACGACAGGGGTAGCGAGGCACGTGTTCACCGGCGAGTACCGGCACTCGGTGGACGACAAGGGACGGCTCGCCGTGCCTGCGCGCTTCCGCGCCCAGCTCGAGGATGGCGCCTTCATCTCGAAGTGGCTCGACGACTGCCTCGCCATCCACACCCGCGGCGGGTGGGAGACCCTCGCCGCGAAGACCGCGACACTGCCGCTCGCGAACGCGGCGTCACGTGCGTTCCAGCGCCACATCTTCGGCGGCGCGGTCGAGGTGGAGCTCGATCGCCAGGGTCGAGTCGTCCTGCCGGCCTACCTTCGTGCGTTCGCAGCCCTCGAGGGTGACGTCGTCATCGTCGGGGCGCGGGACCACGCCGAGATCTGGGCACCCGCCCGCTGGGACGAGATCCGACGGAGCCTCGAGGACCCGCAGACGCTCGCGGCACACCTCGACGGGCTCGGGATCTGATGGCCCACCACATGCGCTTCCAGGATCTGCTCGGGATCCGTTCGACGACCGAGGATGACGACGTGGAGGAGGAGCACCTGCCGGTGCTGGTGGAGGAGGTCGTCGAGATGCTCGCGCCCGCTCCCGGCAGCCTCCAGGTCGACGCCACGGTCGGCGGCGGTGGGCACACCGAGCGGATCCTGGAGGCGACCGATCCCGATGGCCGTCTCCTCGGTCTCGATGCCGATGGGGCGGCCATCGCGAGGGTCGGCCGGCGTCTGGCCCGCTTCGGCGACCGACTCGTCCTCCGCCAGGTGAACTTCCGCGAGCTGGCCACGGCCGCACCGGCCGCGGGATTCGGCCGCATCGACGGTCTCCTGTTCGACCTCGGGCTCTCGAGCCAGCAGCTTGCCGGCACGGACCGCGGGTTCGGGTTCCGGGCCGGCGGCCCGCTCGACATGCGCTTCGATCCCTCCGCGGGCGTTCCGGCGGCGTACCTCATCGCGACCCTCGACGCGGAGGCCCTCGCCGCGCTGTTCCGTCGCTACGGAGAAGAGCCGAACGCCCGAAGAATCGCGCGGGCGATCGTCGAGCAACGGCGGAGCGCGCCGATCGAGACCGCGGAGGCGCTGGCGGCTCTCGCCGAGCGCGTCGTGCCGGTCGACCCGCGCCGTCCGCGCCGTCGCCACCCCGCGACCCGTGTCTTCCAGGCACTGCGGATCGCGGTCAACGCGGAGCTCGAGGCACTCGAGGCGGCCCTCGCCGCCGCCGTCGAGCTCCTCCGGCCGGGCGGCCGGCTCGTCGTCCTCAGCTATCACTCGCTCGAGGATCGGATCGTCAAGCGCTTCATCGCCGCGGAGCGGAAGGGATGCGTCTGCCCGCCCGAGCTGCCCATCTGCGTGTGCGGACGCGAACCGCGCCTGCGCCCGCTCGGACCGTCACGCACCCCCCGACCGGAAGAGGTCGCCGCCAATCCCCGCTCCCGGAGCGCTCGGCTCCGGGCCGCTGAACGGATCGCCGCCTGAGCCGGACGTGACGCGGCGGACAACCCGCCGAGCCGAACGGCTCATGAAGGGAGGAGGAGCCCCCGTGAGCAAGCGCCATCAGTCGAGTCGTCGCCGGGCCTACGGCCGTCGTCAGCACGAGCTGCGGGAGCGCCTCGAGCAGACCCATCCGCGCGATCTCGTCGAGTTCGACCTCGGACGTGACGCCGATGAGCGTGACGGCTTCCCCTTCTTCGACCTCGACCTCGGCGCGCGCCGGTTCGGCGTCGCGGTCGGCGACTGACCGGTGGCGGTCTATCACGGCGCGCGCCCCCGGACCGGCTTCGCCGGTACCCGCATCGGCATCCGGCGCGACGCGGTCGCTCCGGCGGCGTCCATCGCACCGCCGACCGCCCTCCCGCGGCGAAGGACCCGCTCGGCGGTGCGGGCCGGCACCCGCCCCGCCCGCATCGGGTTCGTCCTCGGGGGCATCGTCGTCGCCTTCCTCCTCGCGTTCTTCTCGCTCGCCCAGAGCGTCCGGGTGTCCGCGAGAAGCTACGATCTCGCCTCGCTCCAGACGGATCGACAGCGGATGGAGGCGACCCTCCAGGACCTGGCGACGAACATCAACCGGCTCGGGAGCGCGCCGGCGATCCGGAAGCAGGCGATCGACGCCGGGCTGAGTCAGCTCGCCGCGCCGCTCGTCGTCGCGGCCCGCTGACGCGCTCGATCGAACGATGCTCGGTCGGACCGACTCGCACCGCCGCCACCTCCTGATCCTCCTCGTCCTCGCGATCGTGGCGACCGCGCTCGGCGCCCGGCTCGCCTGGTGGCAGGTCGTCCGTGGCGCGAGCCTCGCGGCCGACGCCCGCGCGCAGACGACCGTGACGATCCAGGATCCATCGCGACGGGGGACGATCTACGATCGGAGCGGGACGGTCGTCCTCGCCACGTCAGTCGATCGCTACCGGCTCATCGGCACGCCCGGGATCCTCAGCCTCGACGCGCGTCAGCGCACCGCCCAGGCCATCATCGCGCTGCTCGGCCTGAATGCGGCGGATGCTCTCGACCTGACGACGAAGATGATCTCCGACCGGGGGTACGTCGTCCTCACCCACGGGATCGACGAGGCGACCGCCCGGAAGATCCGTGACGGGCTCGCGAGCGGGGCGCTCGCCGGACTGTCCCTCGAGTCCGAGCCCACGCGGCTCTACCCGCTCGCCGGCGGCTCGCCGGGTTCCACCCTCGGCGCCCAGATCCTCGGCTTCGTCAACCGCGACGGCGCCGGTCAGTACGGCCTCGAGGAGTACTACCAGGCGCAGCTGGCCGGCCAGCCGCTCATCGAGGTCGCCCAGCGCGACACGAACGGCGACCCGGTGCCGTCGACGATATCCGTCCAGTCGCCAGGCGTTCCGGGCTCCGACATCCGACTCTCCATCGACGCCGGCTTCCAGCTCCAGCTCGAGCAGGAGCTCCTCGCCGCGGGGGTCGCCGATCGGGCCGTCAGCGTCTCCGGCGTCGTCATGGACCCGACCACGGGCCAGATCTACGGCGAGGCGACCTATCCCTCCTACAACGCCAACGACTACGCGACGATCGCGGCGACCGATCCGGCGCGGTTCGTCGATCCGGTCGTCAGCTCCGTCTACGAGCCCGGCTCCGTCTTCAAGCTCTTCACCGCGCTCGCCGCCTTCACGAACGGGACGGTGAATCCCGCCACGAAGATCGATGACAGCGGGTCGCTCGCGCTCGACGGCGGGACGGCCAAGGTCTGGGATTCGGACCTCCGCCCGATGGGCTGGATCCCGTTCCAGGACGTCGTGGCGTACTCACGGAACGTCGGGGCGGCGCGGGTCGCCCTCGGCCTGGCGAAGACGACCGACCAGGCCGCGGCGATCCTCGAGTCGACCTGGCTCAGGATGGGCTTCGGCCAGCCGACCGGGATCGACCTCGCCGGCGAGGTGGCCGGGATCGTCCGCGACCCGACGATCTCGCCGTGGCGCCAGATCGACCTCGCGAACGGCGCGTTCGGCCAGGGCGTGGCCGTGACGCCCATCCAGCTCGCGACCGCCTACAGCGCGATGGTCAACGGCGGGACGCTCATCACGCCGCACGTCGTCGTGTCCATCGGAGGGAACCCCGTGACCGTGCCGTCGCGGGGTCGGGTCATGACGACCGAGATGTCGAACGAGCTCGTGGCACTCATGAGCCATGTCGTCCACGCCGTCCCCTGGTATCGCGATAACACGCTCATCCCGGGGTACGTCGTGGGGGGCAAGACCGGAACGGCCCAGATCTGGGATCCCAAGGCCGACCATGGACGCGGGGCGTGGAAGACGACGTACGACTACTCATTCATCGGCTACGTCGGCCGAGACCGGCCGCAGCTCGTCATCGCGATCACGATCCGCGAGGCTCAGCCGATGGTGGTCGCCCAGGGATACCTGCCGCTCCGGGTGGAAAGTTACGAGCTGTTCCGCCGCGTTGCGACGGACGCCATGGGGACCCTCGACCTGTCGGCGAACCCGACCGCGTCCGTCGCCCACCCGTGAGCTTCGCGTGTGCGACACTCCCACCCGTGACCGACGCCCTGCCGCGGTCGTGGAGAGGGGCGACCGAGCCGGCCTTCACCGCCGCCGAGCTCGTCAGCCTGACCGGTGGACGCCTCCTCCGCGCCGGCGCCCGACCGATCCGCCGCGCCGCGGTCGACTCCCGGTCGGTCACCCCGGGCTGCCTGTTCGTGGCCCTGCCCGGCGAGCGGACAGACGGTCACGCCCACGTCGCGGACGCCGCGGCGGCCGGCGCGGCGGCGATCCTCGTCACCCGCCGGCCGGACGACGACGTGCTCGAGCGGCTCGGCGACGTGACGGTCATCGAGGTCCCCGATGGTGTCCGCGCGCTCGGGGCACTCGCCGCCGACTGGCGCGCACGGTTCGCGCCGCTCGTCGTCGGGGTGACCGGGAGCATCGCCAAGACATCCACGAAGGAGGCGATCGCGACGGTCCTCGACCGACGGTTCTCGACCCTCCGCAGCGAGGGCAACCGGAACAACGAGATCGGTTTGCCGCTGACGCTCCTCGACCTGGGCCCCGAGCACGAGGCGGCGGTCCTCGAGATGGGCATGTACGTCGGCGGCGAGATCGCCGACCTGGCGGCCATGGCACGACCGTCGATCGGGGTCGTGACGGCGGTCGAGCCGGTTCACCTGAGCCGGATCGGGACGCTCGAGGCGGTCGAGCGCGCGAAGGGCGAGCTCGTGGAAGCGCTCCCGCCGGACGGCGCGGCGGTCCTCAACGCGGACGACCCGCGGGTCGTCCGGATGGCCGGGCGGACGGTCGCCCGGGCCGTCACCTACGGGTTCTCGGCCGCCGCCGACGTCAGGGCGGAGACCGTCGTGAGCCGGGCCGCGGACGGCATGCGGTTCGTCCTCCGGACCCCGGCGGGGAGCCGGCCGGTCCTCACCGCGGCGCTCGGCCGCCACGGTGTCCACAACGCCCTCGCCGCCGCCGCGGTCGGCCTCGCCGCCGGCGTGGACCTCGACGAGATCGCGGCGGGCCTGGCAGGCGGTTGGTCCGCTCCGCATCGGGATCGCCTCGTGCGGGTGGGGTCGGTGACGATCCTCGACGACAGCTACAACGCCTCGCCGGCGTCGATGACGGCGGCGCTCGACCTCCTCGCGACGCTGCCGGGGAGGCGACGGATCGCCGTCCTCGGCGAGATGCTCGAGCTCGGCGACACCCACGAGGCGGGGCACCGAGCCGTCGGCGCCGTGGCGGCCCGCATCGTCGATCTGCTCGTCGTCGTCGGCGCCGGCGCGACACCCCTCGCCGAGGCCGCCCGCGAGCACCCTCGACTCGCCGGGCGCGTCCTCCAGGCGAGCGACGCGCTCGCCGCACTCGCGCTCCTCCGGCCGCTCCTCGAGGCCGGCGACGTGGTGCTCGTCAAGGGATCCCGCGGGATTGCCCTCGAGGCAATCGTCGATACGCTCGCTGCCGAGGCGGGCGCGTGAGAGGCGGCGTCGTCGAGCTCATCCAGGGCCTGTTCCTCGCCTTCGCCATCGTCGTCATCCTCATGCCGGGCTACATCCGGCTCCTTCGCGCCATCGGGATCGGCAAGCAGATCCGCGAGGAAGGTCCGCACACCCATCTGGTCAAGCAGGGGACCCCCACGATGGGCGGGCTCCTCATCGTCGTCGTCGTCGCCCTCTGCGCGTACTTCCTCGGTGCCCTGGACGCCTCGACGTACTCGCCGGTCGCGACCCTGGTCGGGGTCGGGCTTCTCGGTGCCTTCGACGACTACCTCAACGCGAAGACCGGCAACGGGATCCGGGTTCGCCAGAAGCTGCTCTGGCAGATCGTCGTGGCGATCCTCGCCGCGATCTACATCCAGCGGCACTTCGCGATCACGGACATCCGGGTCCCGTTCGTCGGCGACGTGACGATCGGGCCGTTGCTCTATGTCGTGTTCGCCGCCTTCGCCATCGTCGCCGCGAGCAACGGCGTCAACATCACGGACGGACTCGACGGACTCGCCGGCGGGACGGCGATCTTCGCCTTCGTGGCGTACCTCATCATCGCCCTCCTCAACGTACCCCAGCAGCCGAACCTCGCCCTGCTCTGCGCGATCATCATCGGGGGAACGCTCGGCTTCCTCTGGTTCAACGTCCATCCAGCCCAGATCTTCATGGGGGATTCGGGCGCCCTGTCGCTCGGTGCGACGCTCGCGGTCACCGCCCTCATCACGGGCCAGATCCTCGTGCTGCCCCTGATCGGGATCATCTTCGTCGCGGAGACCGGGTCCGACCTCCTCCAGTTCGCCTATTACCGGGCGACCGGCGGCCGCCGCCTCTTCCGGATGGCGCCGCTGCACCATCACTTCGAGCTCGGCGGCTGGGACGAGGAGAAGATCACCCTCCGGTTCTGGATCGTCTCGATACTCGCCGGGATGCTCGGGGTGACGTTCTTCCTCGCCTCGATCCGGGCGCTGGCGTGAGCGGGCGATGACGACGATGACGAACCTCCGGCCGATCGACCTCGATGCCCTCACCCTCGCCGCGATCGCGGATGGCGCGCTCGACGGCCGTCCGGTCACGGTCCTCGGCGCGGCCCGCAGCGGCCGTGCGCTGGCCCGGTTCCTTGCCGGCATCGGGGCGGCCGTGACGCTCTACGACGGGCGACCAGCGGCGGAGCTCGACCCGGTCGCCGAGGTGCCCGGGCAGCGCGGCGGATCCGTCCGCATCGTCGCCGGGCCGGAGATCGACCCGGCGCGGGTGCTTGCCGGCGCCGCGCTCGTGACGACATCGCCCTCGATCAACCCGGACTTCCCGACGACCGAGCCGCGACTCCGGGCCGCGCTGCGGGCGATGGTCGAGGCTCGCCGAGCGGGCGACGCGATGGCCCCGGCGCTCGTCTCGGAGGCGGATCTGTTCCTGCGGCTCTGTCCGGCGCCGACGATCGGCGTCACCGGGACGAAGGGGAAGACGACGACGTCCTCGCTCGCCGCCGCGATCCTCGCCGCGGATCCCGGCCATCCGGTCGAGGTCGGCGGCAACATCGGGCGCCCGCTCGTCGAGGTCCTGCCGGAGCTCGGCCCCCGCCATCGGGTCGTGATCGAGCTGTCCGAGCTGCAGCTCCCGACCCTCTCCCGTGGCACGACGGTGGCCGTCTACACGAACGTGACCGCCGACCATCTCGACCGTCACGGGACGCTCGAGTCATATCGCCGGGTGAAGCGCCGGCTGGCCGAGCTGGTCGATCCGGACGGCGCACTCATCCTCAATGCCGAGGACCCGGTCGTCACGGCCTACGCCGGGCTCGGCGGCGCGCCGGCCGTCCTCTACCGCACGGCCGCGCCGATGCCGGGCGGGATCGGCCTCGTCGACGGCTGGATCGTCGCCGCCGGCGTCGATCGGCTCCCGATGGCCGGGGGCGGGCCCGCCGCGACCGGACCCGGCGGACGGATCATGCCGATCGACGAGCTCGTCCTTCCCGGTCGGCACAACGCGAGCAATGCGATGGCGGCGATCGCCGTCGGCCTCCTGTTCGGCGTCGCTCCGGATGCGATCCGCCGGGCGGCCGCGGCGTTCCCCGGCGTCGAGCACCGCCTCGAAGCGGTCGGCCGCATCGGCGCCGTCCGCTTCGTCAACGACTCGATGGGCACCCAGCCGGACGCCGTCGTCGCGGCGCTGCGCGCCTTTGCGCGGCCGATCGTCCTCATCGCCGGCGGGCGGGACAAGGAGATCGACCTCGCATCGCTCGCCCCTGTCGTCGCGGAGCGGGCCGTGGCGGCCGTGCTGATCGGCGAGAGCGGGACGCGGCTCGAGCGCCTGTTCCGAACGGCCGGCCTCGAGCGGACGGAGCGAGCCGCATCGCTCGACGAGGCAGTGGACCGAGCCCACGGCCTGGCGCTCGAGGCCCTCGGGACGGCGCCGCGCGGAGCGGTCGCGACGGTCCTCCTCAGCCCGGCCGCCGCATCGTTCGACATGTTCGAGGACTACGCGGCGCGCGGCCGCGCGTTCAAGGCCGTCGTCGCCGCCCGCATCGCTGCCGCCCGCGGCGAGCTCGACGTCGCCGACCGCCCCGACGAGAAGGAGGACCGATGACGATCGCCCGGGCCATCCCCACGCGTCGTCCGCGGACCGGAACGCTGCAACGTGAGCACCATCAACCCGACTACGTGATCCTCGTCGCCGTCTTTGCCCTCGTCGCGATCGGCGTGCTCATGGTCTATTCCTCGTCGGCGATGTCGTCGTACCTGGCGTCGGACGACACGTTCAAGGTCGTCGGCCCGCAGGTCGTGTGGGCCGCGGTCGGGCTGATCGGGCTGCTCGTCGCGAGCCGGATCGACTACCGCTACTGGCGCCTGGTCTCCGTCCCCCTCTATCTCGTGGCCCTCGGACTCCTCATCGTGGTCGTCTTCGTCCCTTCGCTCAACTACGTGGTCGGTGGCTCGGCGCGATTCCTGCGGATCGGTCCGCTGCCGCTCTTCCACCCGGCCGAGTTCGCGAAGCTCGCCCTCGTCATCTACCTCGCCCACTGGTTCGCCCGGCGCGGCGGCAGGGTCCGCGAGTTCTGGCGCGGGACGCTGACGTTCCTCGTCATCGTCGGCCCGATCGTCCTCCTCGTCATCCGCGAGCCGGATCTCGGGACGTCCGCGGTCCTCGCCCTCACGGCGTTCGCGATGTTCTTCGTCGCCGGGGCGAACCTCTTCCATCTCGTCGCGATGGTGTCGGCGGCGACCGTCGGCCTCGGCGCCGTCATCGCGACCCATCCGTACCAGCTCGACCGCATCCGGGCCTTCCTCGACCCGTGGAGCGATCCGGCCGGCGCCGGCTTCCACACGATCCAGGGTCTCATGGCGCTCGCCCTCGGGGGCGTGGTGGGGGCCGGCCTCGGCCAGAGCCGGCTTGCAGGCGGGCTGTTCCTGCCGAACGCCTACAACGACTTCATCTTCGCCATCATCGGCGAGGAGTTCGGGCTCATCGGTGGGGCGATCGTCATCGGCCTCTTCCTCGTCATCGGCTACCAGGGCATCCGGATTGCGCTGAGCGCACCCGACACGTTCGGGGCCCTCCTCGCCGGTGGCATCACCGCCTGGATCTGCATCCAGGCGTTCATCAACATCGGGGTGGTCGTCGTGCTCGTGCCCGTCACGGGCATCACCCTGCCGTTCGTCAGTGCCGGCGGGTCGTCGCTCGCCATCACCCTGGCGGCCGTCGGGATCCTCCTGTCGGTCTCGCGGGAGACGGTGGAGAAGGGGACATGGAACGATGCGTCTGCTGATCGCGGGCGGGGGAACGGGCGGGCACATCTACCCGGCCCTGGCCGTCGCTCGATCGCTCCGCGCTCGACCCGACCCGCCTGACCTCGTCTGGGTCGGCGGCCATCGCGGGCTTGAGGCGAACCTCGTCGCGGAGGCGGGGATCCCGCTCGAGCGTCTCGCGCTCCGTTCGCTCCGCACGGTCGAACGGGACATGCACCTCGTCCTCGATCCGGTCCGTCTCGGGCTGTCCGTCCCGCAGGCCGCGGCCATCCTGCTTCGGGAGCGGCCGGCGGCGATCTTCACGACGGGCGGATACGTCGCGATCCCCGTCCTCCTCGCGGCGGCGCCGCTCCGGATCCCCGTCGTGATGTGGGAGGGGAACGTGGTCCCCGGGCGGAGCGTCCGGGCGACCGCCCGCCTCGCCCGGGTGCTCGCGGTCAGCTTCGCGGCGACGGCTGCGGCGCTCCGGTCACCGGCGCCGTGCTATGTCACCGGGACGCCGATCCGCGACATCCGCGGCGTCGATCCGGGGGCGGCCCGGACCGGGTTCGGCGTGCCGCCGGGAGCGCGGGTCCTCCTCGTCTTCGGCGGCTCACAGGCCGTGCTGCGGTTCAATGCCGCCGTCGCCGCCGCGCTGCCGGCGCTCGTCGAACGGATGTACGTCATCCACGTCACCGGGGAGGACGGCTATGCCGGCGCCCTCGACGGGCGAGAGCGGCTCCCGCTGGAGCGTCGCGCACGGTACCTTCCGTATCCGTTCCTTCGCGAGCAGATGCTGCCCGCCCTCGCGGCCGCCGACCTCATCGTGGGCCGCGCCGGCTCATCGACCCTCGCCGAGGTCGTCGCACTCGGGACTCCGATGGTGGTCGTCCCGTACCCCCATGCCGCGGGGCACCAGCGCGCCAATGCCCGGGTCCTCGTCGAGGCCGGCGCGGCCCGGCTCGTCGAGGACGAGGCGTTCGATGCGGCAGCGCTCATCGACGCGGCGGGCATTCTCGCCGACCCGGCGACTCACGTCCGGATGGCGGCGGCGGCGAGGGCGCTGGGACGGCCCGGGGCCGCCGAAGCGGTGGGCACGCTCCTCCTCGCAGTCGCCCGCCGCGCACCGCTCCCGGATGCGGCGACGATCGAGCGGATCGCCCGGGCGGGTGTAGCGTGACGGGCACGACCTTCGATCCGCTCGCCGTGGGTTCGGAGATCCAGCGCCGGCTCGGCGTCAAGACGTCGCGAGACGAACCGCTGGCGCGCTTCACGACGATGCGCGTCGGCGGTCCGGCGGACCTCTTCGCGGTCGCCCACAACGCGTTCGAGCTCCGCGGACTCGTGAAATTCGCCCGGAACCGAGGCATCGAGCACACGGTCCTCGGTCGCGGGAGCGACGTCGTCATCGCCGACGCCGGGATCCGTGGTCTCGTGATCCAGGTCCGGGCGGAGGGCGTACAGGTCGCGGACGGGCGGCTCGTCGCGGAGGCCGGCGTGCCCATGGCGCGTGCCGCGACGGTCACCGCGGACGCCGGGCTGTCCGGTCTCGAATTCGGCCTCGCCATCCCGGGCACGGTCGGTGGCGCCGTCTGGGCCAACGCCGGCGCCCATGGCACGGACATGGGGGGCGTCGTCGAGTCGGCGACCGTCCTGCTCGCGGACGGGACCGAACGACGACTCGCGGCGGACGAGCTCGCCCTCGGCTACCGGACGAGCCGGTTCAAGGATCGCGACCGGCGGTCGGACGTGACGGGCGGGTCGATCGCACCCGCCCCGGTCGGAGCCGACGAACTCGTCGTCGCCGCGACGTTCGCCCTCGAGCCGGCCGACCAGGCGACCATCCGGACCCGGCTCGACGAGATCCGTCGCTGGCGGCAGGCGCACCAGCCGCTCGGGATCCCGAGCGCCGGCTCGGTGTTCCGGAACCCGTCGGGCGGTCCGAGCGCCGGCGCGCTCATCGACGGCGCCGGTCTCAAGGGCGCGACCGAGGGCGGCGCGACGGTGAGCCCGAAACATGCGAACTTCATCGTCAACGACCGGCGGGGCAGTGCGGCGGACGTCCGGCGTCTCGCCGACCGCGTCCGGGCCGAGGTGGAGGGGCAGACGGGCGTGCGACTCGAATTCGAGATCGCCTTCATCGGCGCGTGGGGGGACTGGTCGTCCGAGGGAGGGTCGGAGTGACCGCCGCCGACCGCCCGATCGTCGTCCTCCTCGGCGGTCCCTCGGCGGAGCACGACGTCTCGATCGTCTCCGGGCACGCTGTCGCCGATGCGCTCGAGGGCCGCCACCGGGTCGAGCGGGTCCTCATCGACCTCGATGGCGGGTGGTGGTGGCTGCCGCCCGATCATCGCCGCGCCGATCGACCGGCGGCGGCGTACGACGATCCGGCCGCGCTCGGGGCGGACGGCCCGCGCTCGGCCGGGGCCGCGATCGACCGGATCGCGGCGGCGGAGCCGGCGCCCGTCGTCTTCATCGCGCTCCACGGTCCGTTCGGCGAGGATGGTACGGTCCAGGCGCTCCTCGAGGCGGGGGGCGTGGCGTACACGGGCTCCGGCGTCGCCGCGTCGGCGATCGGGATGGACAAGGCGATCTTCAAGCGCCTCATCCGCGGCCTCGGCCTCCCGCTCGTCGACTGGCGGGAGATCCCGGCCGCGCGCTGGCACGACGATCCGACGGCCGTCCTCGCCGAGCTCGAGGCGTTCGCCCTCGGGATCGACGATCCGCGCCTCATGATCAAGCCGGCCCGCCTCGGCTCGAGTGTCGGGATGACCCTCGCTCACGGCCCGGACGAGCGCGGCCCGGCCCTCGAGACCGCGTTCCGCTACGACACGCTCGCGCTCGCCGAGGCGTACGTCGCCGGCGCCCGCGACCTCGAGGTGAGCGTCATCGGCGACGCCGCCGCCGGGCTCCGGCTGTATGGCCCGGGTGAGATCATCGCCGGCCACGAGTTCTACGACTACGCCTCGAAGTACACGGCCGGCCTGTCGGAGACGTCCCTCCGCGCGGAGCTCCCGGCCGCCACGCGGGCGACGGTCCTCAAGCTCGCCCGCGATGCGTACCGGGCGATCGGCGCCGAGGGATTCGCCCGGGTCGACTTCCTGCTCGCCGGCGACACGCTCGTCGTGAGTGAGATCAACACGATCCCGGGCTTCACGCCCATCAGCCTCTTCCCCACGCTTCCGGCCGAGGGCGGGCTCGATTTCGCGGCCGTCTGCGAACGGGTCGTCGAGCTCGCGGTCGAGCGGCACGATCGCCGACCCTCGCGCCGTCTCGCCGCGGACGATCTTCCGCGATGAGACGGCCGGCCGGCCGGCGGACCGCAGGCTCGCCGAGGCGCAGCCGGATCCGGCGCGCATCGGCCGGCTTCTCGCCGCTCCGCGCCGGTGCGCTCCTCGTCATGCTCCTCTGCATCGGGGCGATCTACGGCGTCGCCGCGACGTCCGTCTTCGGCTATGTCGGGATGACCCTCGACGGAGCCCGCTTCACCTCCGAGACCGCGATCTCGGATGCGCTCCGGGTGGACCACGGAACGAACGTCGTCACGCTCCGCACGGACGCCCTGGCGGCCGCGATCCGAACCCTGCCGACCGTCCGCGACGCGACCGTGTCCGTGGCGCTGCCGGGCACGCTCCTGGTCCACCTCGCCGAACGCGAGCCGATCTTCATCTGGACGACCGCGAGCGGTCGTTTCCTCGTCGATCGCGACGGCGTCCTCTTCGCGTCCGCGGACGCCGCGCCGGCCTCCGCGACGGCCGGCCTGCGGTCCGTCACCGATGCCCGATCGACCGCCGCGGTCCTCGCCGTCGGGGCGAGCCTGGATCCCGTCGTCCTCGACGCCGCGAGGCGCCTCGGGTCGCTCACCCCGGCGGACGTCGGGAGCGCGGCGCCATCCCTCGCTCTCACCATCGACGACACCGATGGGTTCGTCCTGAGCAGCGGTCCGACGGGCTGGTCGGCCACGTTCGGGTTCTATACCCCCACCCTCCGGACCCCCGACATCATCCCCGGGCAGGTGCGGTTCCTGCGGAGCCTGCTCCGCCGGATCGCGGAGTCGAGGATCGCGAGGATCGTGCTCGCCGATCCCACGAGCGGCACGTACACCCTGAAGAACGGCCAGTGAATCGCCATCGCGGCATCCGCGAGCCGGGTCGTCCGTGCGGATCTCGGGTTGCCGCGCCTCCGCTGCGTCGGGTAGCCTTGGCGAAACCCCATCGTTCGAGGACGATCACCCGTGTTGCTCCCCCTGGCAGGCCTCGTCGCCGGCGTCCTGCTGGGGCTCGTCCTCAAAGTCAATGTCAGCTTCGAGTTCGCCCGCTACAGCGCGGTGGCGATCGTGGTCGCACTCGATTCGGTCCTCGGCTCGGTGCGGGCGGAACTCGACGGCGTCTACGACAATCGGATCTTCATCAGCGGCTTCGTGACGAACGTGGTCATCGCCGTGATCCTCACCTTCATCGGCGACCGGCTGGGCGTGGATCTCTACCTCGTGGCCCTCATCACGTTCGGGCCGCGGATCTTCAATAACGTGGCGCTCATCAGGCGTCACTTCCTCTAGACAGGAACGAGGCGGCACGGGAGTGGAACGAGAAGCGATCCTCGTCGGGGTCGATGTCGGGACGAGCAAGGTGACCGCGCTCATCGGCGAGGTCCACCGCGACGGGAGCCTGACGATCATCGGCAAGGGGCTCATGCCGGTCACCGGCATCAAGCGCGGCCAGGTCGTCAACATCGACCAGACCGTCCACGCGATCAGCGGCGCCGTCGAGCAGGCGGAACGGCTGTCGGGGATGAAGATCGACCGGGCGTTCGTCTCGGTCGGCGGGCAGCACGTCGAGAGCCAGAACTCGCCGGGCACGGTGGCCGTCAGCGGCCACGACCGCGAGGTCACTCGCGAGGACGTGAACCGTGCGACCGAAGTCGCCCGGGCCGTGCAGATCCCGTCGAATCGCGAGGTCCTCCACGTCATCCCCCGCGACTTCAGTGTCGACGACCAGGAGGGAGTGAAGGACCCGGTCGGGATGAGCGCCATCCGTCTCGGCGTCGAGGTCCACATCGTCACCGCCTCGGCGACCGCCGTCCAGAACCTCACCAAATGCGTCGTCGCGAGCGGCGTCAAGATCGACGAGCTCGTCGCGGGCTCGTACGCCTCGGCCGAGACGGTCGCCCTGGAGACCGAGCGCGAGCTTGGCGTAGCGGTCGCCGACATCGGTGCCGGGACGATCGACCTCGCCCTCTTCACCGATGGAGCGCCGCTCTACTGCGCGGTTCTCCCGGTCGGCGGCAACAACGTGACGAACGACATCGCGATCGGCCTCAAGACGAGCCTCCAGGTCGCCGAGGAGCTGAAGGTCCATCACGGGACGTGCGACCTGCGCATGATCGATCCGGACGAGCGGATCAGTGTCTCGGTCCTCGGCGAGGACGCCGGCCGGGAGGTGAGCCGCCTCGAGGTGTGCCAGATCATCGAGGCCCGCATGCGCGAGACCTTCGAGCTCGTCCGCGATCAGCTCCGGCGGTCCGGCCACGGGATGCTCCCGGCGGGGATCGTCCTCACCGGCGGCGGCGCGCAGCTCGGCGGGGTCGCGGAGCTCGGTCGGGAGGTCCTCCAGATGACGGTCCGGATCGCGGCGCCGACGGGGATCGAGGGGCTCGTGGACGGGCTCCTCACGCCGGCCAGCTCCAACGCGGTCGGGCTCCTCCTCTGGGGCGCCCGCCAGCTCACGGCGGGTGAGCCGATGCGGTACGAGTCGGCCCCCGCACTCGGCGGACTCGGGCGCATCCGCGACGCGCTGCGGAGCATCTTCCCGTAAGGTCCGCGGCGCGGCGAACCGGGACGCCCCGAGTGGGGACGGCGGCGGTATACTCCCCGGACGCTCCGCCGACGCGAGGCCGTCGAGGGGTCACCACTGCGACCATCCGCGCCACCTGACGCGATCCATCACCGGCACGAGCACCGGAGGAGACGGCGATGCCGCTGCGGTCCGACTCAGAGAACTTCGCGCTCATCCGTGTCATCGGTGTCGGCGGGGGCGGGAGCAACGCCGTCAACCGGATGATCCGGGCCGAGATGATGGGCGTCGAGTTCATCGCCTGCAACACGGATGCCCAGGCCCTCCTGCAGAGCGACGCCCCGCACAAGATCCGGATCGGCGACAAGCTCACCCGTGGCCTCGGCGCCGGCGGGGACGCGGCGATCGGTCAGCGCGCGGCGGAAGAGGACGCAGACAAGATCGCCGAGGCGCTCGCCGGGTCGGACATGGTGTTCATCACCGCCGGCATGGGCGGCGGCACCGGCTCCGGCGCCGCTCCGGTCATCGCCGAGATCGCCAAGGAGGCCGGAGCCCTCACGATCGGCGTCGTGACCAAGCCGTTCGGCTTCGAGGGCCAGCGTCGGAAGATCATCGCCGAGAAGACCTCGGAAGATCTCAAGGCGAAGGTCGACACGCTCATCACGATCCCGAACGACCGGCTGCGCGACGTCGTCCAGAAGAACACGAGCATCCTCGATGCGTTCCGGGTCGTGGACGACGTGCTCCGCCAGGGTGTCCAGGGGATCAGCGACATCATCACCGTCCCTGGGCTCATCAACCTCGACTTCGCGGACGTCCGGACGGTGATGAGGGACGCCGGGTCGGCGCTCATGGGCATCGGCCGGGCGTCGGGCGACAACCGGGCGGTCGAGGCGGCCCGCCAGGCGATCGCGAGCCCCCTCCTCGAGGTGAACATCAACGGCGCCCAGGGGATCCTCTTCAACATCACCGGCTCCTCCAACCTCACCCTGTTCGAGGTGACGGAGGCGGCCGAGGAGATCCGAGCGGCGGCCGATCCCGAGGCGAACATCATCTTCGGCACGAGCTTCAATGAACGGCTCGGCGAGGAGGTCCAGATCACCGTCATCGCGACCGGCTTCGATGGCCGCCGCCGGGCGCCCAGCCGGCACGAGGGCGCTGCCGCCGGCCACGGGACAGAGGCGACGACGTCGGGCCGGCCGACCCGCGACCGCGACTTCCTCGAGGAGCTCGAGCGCCAGCGACTCGCCTCGTCGGACGACGCGACGTCGTCGCGTGAGCGGGACGAGCGACCCTCCGCCGCCGTCCCGAGCCGCGCGGACCGCTCCGTCGGCGACGCCGCGCCGGCGCCGCGTCGCGCGGCCTACGACGCGGACGAGCTCGACATCCCGAGCTTCCTCCGCCGCTCGAAGTGACCGGGGCCGGCGCGAGCCGGCCGCAGAGCGAGTTCGAGGCCGAGGTCGCGGGGTTCTCCGCGGCCAGGGCGGCCGTCATGGACCGCATCGTCGCCGCATGCGGGCGCGCGGGACGCGATCCCGCCACGGTCCGCCTCGTCGCGATCTCGAAGACCGTGGCAGCCGAGCGCATCCGGGCGGCGGTCGCGGCAGGTCAGGCGGACTTCGGGGAGAACCGGGTGCAAGAGGCGGAGGCGAAGCGTCCGCTCGTCGGAGCGGGGGAGTGGCACCTCGTCGGACCCCTCCAGGCGAACAAGGCGCGCCGCGCGGTCGAGACGTTCGAGGTCATCGAGTCGGTCGACTCGGTCGACTTGGCGCGGCGGCTCGACCGGCTCGTCCGGGACGTCCGCGGCCTCGCGCCGGATGGCCCGACGGCACCGGATCGTCGGCTGCCGGTGCTCCTCCAGGTGAACGTCGATGCCGACCGGGCCAAGGCCGGCTTCCTGCCGTCGGCCCTCGAGGCGGCGCTCGGCGAGCTCACCGCCTTTGGGGCGCTTCGAGTCGACGGGCTCATGACGATCGGCCGACTCGCCGCCGACCCGCAGGATGCCCGCTCCACGTTCGTCGGGCTCCACGAGATCGGCGCGCGGCTCCGGGCGCGGACGACCGCCATCGGCGCGGAGCTCTCGATGGGGATGAGCGACGACTACCCGATCGCGGTCGAGGAAGGGGCGACGATCGTCCGGGTCGGCCGCGCCCTCTTCGGTGAACGGGTCGGACAGCGGCCGCGATGAGCGGCGCGGTGCGATTCGCGGTCCGGCTGACGCCCCGCGGCGGGAGAGATGCGATCGACGGCGTCATCGACGGCGTGCTCAGGGCCAGGGTCGCAGCGGCACCGGCCGACGGTGCGGCGAACGAGGCGTTCCTCCGGCTCATCGCCCGCGAGCTCGGGGTGCCTCGTGCCACGGTGTCCCTCATCGCCGGTGCGACCGGGCGGCGCAAGCTCGTGGCCGTCGACGGGCTTGAGCCGGCGTCGCTGCTCGCCCGCTGGCCGGACCTCGGGGTATCATGACCGGACCCCGTCGGTCCAGCGCGACACGGCGGCCCCGGGCGATTGGCTCAGTCGGTTAGAGCGCGCGGTTCACATCCGCGAGGTCACTGGTTCGAATCCAGTATCGCCCACCACAGCGATCTCGACCCGCCCACATGGACCCCGCGGTCGCCCGGACGCACCGCGTTCGGGCCCGCGGACCTTGACAGCCGGCGGATCCATTCCTACGGTGACGCGGCCCTCGATGGTCGGGGGAACAGCGGGGGAATCTGTGAGGAAAGGAGGTAACGAACCGAATGGCATTCTTCAACGCACTCATCGCATCCTTCCATCGTGACGAGGAAGGCCAGGGTCTCGCCGAGTACGCACTCATCCTCGCGCTCATCGCGGTCATCGCGATCATCGCCCTCATCTTCCTCGGCGGCCAGGTCAAGACGATCCTCAGCAACGTCGGCAAGTCCATCTAGTGCGCCGTCTCAAGAATGGCTCGACAACGCCCGACCTTGGCCAGGATCGCC
>JADMIG010000020.1 GCA_015478725.1 Chloroflexota bacterium
CAGCTTGCGACGACGCGCGACGCCGAGCCTGCGACGAAGCGGGTCGCTGCGCCTGCGACGACGCGGGACGCCAGCCTGCGACGACGCGGGACGCCAGCTTGCGACGACGCGCGACGCCGAGCCTGCGACGAAGCGGGTCGCTGCGCCTGGCCGCCGGCTGACGGGAGGCGGAGGCGCCCGGGAGATCAGCTCGCGGGGAGCGCCTCTGACGGGTCGGCCGCCGCGGCGGCCGTGGAGGGATCCGTCACGGTGGTGGGCAGGTCGGCGAGGAGCGGGTCGGTCCAGGTCCACGCCGCGCCGTAGCGTGCTCCGACCGCGCCATGGCGGGCGGCCTCGACGCGCAACGGCAGTCCGAAGATCCCGATGAACCCGACGGCCGCCGCGTGGTCGAACGCGTCGCCCTTGTCATAGGTCGCGAGATCCTTGTCGTAGAGCGAGAGCGGTGAGCGCCGGCCCGTCACCATCGCCGAGCCGTGGTCCAGCCTGATCCGGACCTCGCCACTGACCACCCGCTGCGAGGACGCCACGTAGCCGCGCAGGTCGCGGTGGAGCGCCGAGAACCACAGTCCGTCGTAGGTCAGCTGGGCGAGCTCGTTCGCGACCAGACGGTTGAAGCGGAGGGTGTCCTTGGTCAGGGTCATCCCCTCGAGCGCTCGATGCGCCTCATGGAGCACCGTGGCCGCAGGCGCCTCGTAGATCTCGCGGCTCTTGATCCCGACGAGGCGGTCCTCGACGTGGTCGATCCGGCCGACGCCGTGGGCACCGCCGAGCAGGTGGAGTCGATCGACGAGGTCGACCGCTGCGAGCCGTTCGCCGTCGATGGCGACCGGCACGCCGCCCTCGAACTCCACGACGAGCTCGATCGGGGCGGGCGCGTTCGATGGCGCGACGGTCCACTCGTAGGCGTCCGCCGGCGGAGTGACCCACGGATCCTCCAGGACGCCGGTCTCGCAGGAACGACCCCAGAGATTGACGTCGATCGAGTACGGCGAGGCCTTCGTGATCGGGATCTCGATCCCGCGCTCGGCGGCGTAGTCGATCTCCTGATCGCGGGTGAGGCCCATCCCGATCCGCATCGGGGCGATGACCTCGAGTCCCGGGTCGAGGGCGTGGACCGCGACGTCGAAGCGGACCTGGTCGTTGCCCTTGCCGGTACAGCCGTGGGCCACTGCGTCGGCGCCCTCGCGGCGGGCGACCTCCACGAGGAGCTGGGCGATGAGCGGCCGGGCGAGCGCCGTCGCCAGCGGATAGGCGCCCTGATAGAGCGCGTTCGCCTGGAGGTGCGGCCAGACGAAGTCGCGCACGAACCGGTCGCGGGCGTCGACGACGTAGGCGCGCGACGCGCCTGCGCTGATCGCCCGCTTCTCGACGCCCTCGCGGAGCGAGCCGCCACCGACGTCGACGGTCAGGGTGACCACCTCGGCGTCGTACTGCTCGCGAAGCCAGGCGACGGCGACGGAGGTATCGAGCCCTCCCGAGTACGCGAGAACGACCTTCTTCATGTCACGACCTTCCGCTGAGCACTGGGGTGGGCCTCGGCGCGGTGCCCGACGGTCCGCGGAGCGCATCGAACCGCTCGAGCCAGCGCTCGAGGCGGGCCTCGTCGGCGAACAGGACGAGGAGGGTGTTGTCGCCGGCGAGCGTGCCCTCCTGGTCCGTGAGGCTCGACTGGTCGATCGCCTGGGCGATCGAGCCGGCCGTGCCCGGCGTCCCGGTGAGGACGAGGATCAGTCCGCTGCGCCCGACCGTCACGGGGATGTCGGCGAGGAGACGGCGGAGCTGGGCGTCCGTCCCGGCCGCCGGCGACCGGGCGATGTCGGACGCCGCGACGTAGATGTGACCGTCCGCGCGGGGCACCTTGACGAGACCCAGTTCGGCGACGTCGCGGCTCACGGTCGCCTGGGTGACCGCCATGCCCTGCCCCTGGAGCGCGGCTGCTAGCTCGCGCTGGCTGCCGATCGGCTCGCGGCCCACGAGCTCCCGGATCGCCCGTTGGCGGGCGATCTTCGACGGTCCCGTGGCGCGGTCGCGGGCGTCGACGCTGCGGGTCGCGGTCACGACACGGCTCAGGCGACGCCGGCCCGCGCCGGCCGGGCGGCGGTGATCCGGGTGCCGAAGGTCGGGTCCGCCAGGGCGCGCTCGAGGGCGGCCGGGGCCGACGAATCGGCGATGACGGCCTCCGCCTCCGACCAGCCGAGCGCTCCGAGGGCGGCCCGGATCTTGGGGACCATGCCTCCGCCGATGACGCCCGACGCGATGAGCTCCTCCGCCTCGGCGACGGTCAGCGTCTCGAGGCGACGGCCGTCCGCGTCCCGGACACCATCGACGTCCGTGAGGAGGACGAGCTGGCGGGCGCCGAGACCGGCGGCGATACCGGCCGCGACATCGTCGGCGTTGACGTTGCAAACGACCCCCTGTTCGTCGCGCGCGAGCGGGGCGACGACCGGGACCTGGTCCGCGACGAGGATCGCATCGAGGAGGTCGCGCCGGAGGCCGACGACGTGGGCGACGAGTCCCATCCCTGCGACCCGCTCGGCGATGAGGAGCCCGCCGTCCACTCCGGACAGGCCGACGGCGTCCACCCCGAGGTCTCGCAGGCCGGACACGAGCTCGCTGTTGACGACGCCGCGGAGGACCGCCGCGGCGACTTCGAGCGCCTGGGCGTCCGTGACCCGCAGGCCGCCCTCGAACCGGCTCGGGACGCCGAGGCGCTCGAGCCACTCGGTGATCCGGCGACCGCCGCCGTGGACGAGCACCACCGGTCGGCGGCGCGCGATGGTCGCCACCTCGGCGAGGACCTGCGCCTGATCGGCGATCGTCGTCCCGCCGAGCTTGACGACGAGGATCTCGCTCACGTCGTGTACTCCGCGTTCTCGCGCACGTACGCCTCCGTCAGGTCGCAGCCGAAGGCCTCGCCGAGGCCGTCGCCGAGGCCGAGGTCGAGGCGGACGAGGCACTCCGGGGCGTCCATCGCCGCCCGGATCGCCGCCTTGTCCGCGGTGACCGGACCGCCCGTCCGGCCGTCGAAGACGAGCGTCCCGGCGATCGCGATGCGGAGGCGATCCGGCTCGAGGCGGGCGGGGCGACCCGCCCGCGCCTCGGCCGCGGCCAGCGGCAGGCCCGCGGCGACGAGCACCGCCGCATCGGCGAGGCGGGCGTTCCCGGCGGCGCCCGCGATGCGGCCCCAGTTCGGGTCGCGACCGTGGACGGCGGCCTTGACGAGCGAGCTCGCAACGACCGCCCGGGCGACCGCCCGGGCATCCGCATCGTCGACGGCGCCGGTGACGAGACAGGTGAGGAGGGTCGTCGCCCCTTCGCCGTCGGCCGCCTGCTGGCGGGCGAGGTCGCGGGCGACCGCCTCGATCGCGCCGCCGAGCGCGACCGCGCCGGGGGTCCCGGCCTCGATCGGGTGGGCACTCGCTGTCCCGCTCGCGAGGACGATGACGGTGTCGTTCGTGCTCGTGTCGCCGTCGACGGTGAGCTGGTCCCACGTCCGCGCGACCGCGGGTCGGAGCAGCCCGGCGAGGGTGGCGGGCTCGATCGCCGCGTCGGTCAGGAGGACTGCGAGCATCGTCGCCATCCGCGGATGGATCATCCCCACACCCTTCGCGATGCCGGATACCCGCACCGGGGTCGGGCTGCCGTCCGGGCCCCGGATCTCCACCGTCGTCGTCGCGACCTTGGTGCGCGAATCGGTCGTCCGCAGGGCGATCGCCGCGGCCTCGAGCCCGCCATCGGTCGCCACGAGCCCCGTCCCCGGGATGGCGCCGCCACCCCCGGCGAGGCCGGCGATCCCCGGCAGCACGCGATCGAGCGGCAGCCGGACGCCGATGACCCCGGTCGACATCGTGAGGACCCGCTCGACCGCCACCCCGAGCGCGGCGGCGGTGGCCTCGGCGACCGTGGCCTGATCCGCCGCACCGGCCGGCCCGGTCGCCGCGTTGGCACTGCCGGAGGTGGAGACGATGCCGTCGACCCAGCCGCACGCGCCGCCGCCGCCCGGGGCTGTCGCGGCGAGGTGAGCCCGGCTGACCGTCACCGGGGCAGCCGCGAAGGCGTTCGGCGTGAACACGGCCGCCGCCGCCGCCGGGGTTCGGCCGCGTCGATCCGGGGCGACGGCGATGATCGCGAGATCCGGCCGACCGGACGTCTTGATCCCGATCGCCGCCCCGCCGGCGACGAAACCCGCCGGCAGCGCGGCTCGGCGCTCGACCGGCGGCAGGACCGTCCCGGGCGTCGGAAGATCCTCCGCCGGGCGGGCTTCGGTCGTCATCGGGAGACGGGTCCGATGGCCGTCCACGATCCGGTCACGGCGCGATCGGCAGCTGGTCGAGGCCGGCCGTCTCGGGCAGCCCGGCCGCGAGGTTGAACGCCTGGATCGCCTGGCCGGCGGCCCCCTTGACGAGGTTGTCGATGACGCCGAGGGCGAGAATCCGGTTCGTCCGCGTGTCGTGGAGGACGCGCACCCGGGCGTCATTGCTGCCCCGCACGTGCTTCGTCGCGGGACCGAGGCCGGACGCGACGACGTGGACGAAGGGCTCGTCCCGGTAGGCGGCATCGTAGAGGCGATCGAGCTCCGCCTGGTCGACCGGACGGGTCGGTCGGACGTGGCAGGTCGAGAGGATGCCGCGGTCCATCGGGATGAGGTGGGGGACGAAGTCGACGGATCGACCGCCGGGGTTGGCGTCGCCCGGCAGTCCGGCCTCCCGGCCACAGGCGGCGAGCTCCTGCTCCATCTCGGCGACGTGGCGATGGCCCCCGAGGCCGTAGGCGCGGACGCTTTCGTTCACCTCGCCGAACATGAGATCCGCCTTCACCTCGCGGCCGGCGCCCGAGACGCCGCTCTTCGCGTCGACGACGAGGTCGCCGACGAGCCCGGCCCGGGCGAGCGGCGCGAGGGCGAGGAGCGTCGCCGTCGGGTAGCAGCCGGGCACCCCGACGATCCGGATCGGGGCGTCGACGAGCGCCGTAAGCGCGGATCGGTGAAGCTCGGGCAGGCCGTACACGGCGACCGGCAGGAGCTCGGGCGCCGGGTGCTCGAAGCCATACCAGCGCGGGTAGTCCGCGGCGTCGCGGAGCCGGAAGTCCGGTCCGAGGTCGACGACGAGCCGGCCTCCCGCCGCGAGCCCCGGGACGAGCGCACCCGCCGCCCCGTGGGGGAGGGCGAGGAAGTATGCATCGGCGTCGGGGGTCGCGGCGTCCACCGTGAGGCTCGTCGAGCCGAGGTGGGGGTGGACACCGTTGAGCGGAGCATGGTCGCGATCGCGGCCGACGAGCCCGACGATGTCGACGAACGGATGTCGGGCGAGCAGGCGGACCAGCTCGCCGCCGGCATACCCGGTCGCGCCGATGATGGCGACCCGGATCCGGGCGGCCCGGTCGTGGCGGCGGTCCGCGATCGACGCAGCGACGATCTCCGCCTCGGCGCGCGCGCTCACCGGCGCACGTGGTCGCTCACGGGCGACCGCGCTGGGCACGTCTCCGATCCGTGGACCGCTGCCATGACATGCATGATGATACAGGGCATATGCATAGTCATGCAACGACCGGGCGTTGGAACGGGCCGCTCACGAGCACCTCGCCCTCCTCTGGCGATTCGTCCGGGCGGAGGATCCGGTAGCGATGATGGATCTCGGTCGGGCCCGCGGACAGCATCGCGTTGACCGGGCAGTACCTCGTCGCGGAGAGCTCGATGCAGCGACGGATTGCCGCGGTCTCGAGGCCGGGTCCGGTCATCTCGTGCACGACGTCGATCCGGGTGAAGTAGTCGGGATGGCCGTCGCGCTGCTCGGCCCGCACGTGGATCACGTACGCGACGAGCTCCTGACGCTGCTTGAGGGCGATCGAGTGGACGTCGATGCCAGCGCATGCCGCGAGCGCCGCGATCACCGCCTCGGTCGGCCGGAGGGCCGTGTCACCGGCCGCCGAGTCGAAACCGATCTCGTGGCCGGATCCGGTGCTGGCGACGAAGCGGTCGCCACCGGCGTGGCGGACGTCGACGGTCTTGACCTTCACGATCCGTGCGCTCCTCGAGGGTGGGGAAGACTCGATCCGTATGGCGGATGGTAGTCCGCGCGGCGCGACGATCAGGCGACCGGCCGGACTGCCTCGAGCGGTGTCCCGTTCGCGGGCTCGATCGTGGTGAGGAACTGCTCCCGGTAGAGGCGGGCATAGAGACCGTCGCGGGCGACAAGCTCGGCGTGGGTCCCGCGCTCCACGATCCGCCCCCGATCGTAGACGAGGATGAGATCGGCTCGCAGGATCGTCGAGAGTCGGTGGGCGATGGCGATCGTCGTGCGGGTCTCCTCGAGTCGCTCGAGGGCGGTCTGGATGAGTCGCTCGCTCACCGTGTCGAGGGCGGACGTCGCTTCGTCGAGGATGAGGATCCGCGGATCCTTGAGGAGGACGCGGGCGATCGCGATCCGCTGCTTCTCGCCGCCTGAGAGCTTGTAGCCCCGTTCGCCCACGATCGTGTCGTAGCCGTCCGGCAGCTCCGCGATCCGATCGTGCATCGCGGCGGCCCTGGTCGCCGCCTCGAGCTCGGCAACGGTCGCCTCGGGTCGGGCGTAGAGGAGGTTCTCCCGGATGCTCGCGTGGAACAGGTAGGTCTCCTGGGTGACGAAGCCGATCACCTCACCGAGCGAGACGAGGGTGATCCCGCGAACGTCGAGGTCGTCGATCTCGACCGCCCCGCCCGTGACATCGTAGAGGCGCGGGATCAGGTAGGTCGTCGTCGTCTTGCCCGAGCCGGACGGACCGACGAGCGCGACGAGCTGACCGGGCTCGGCGACGAAGTCGATGCCGTCGAGTGAGAACGGCAGGGGGGCCGGGACGTCGTCGACTGGCGCCGCGAGCACCGCGGGGATCGTGGTCACGTCGCCCGCGGCGGCGAGCGCCAGGGGAGCGGCCTGCTCGTCCGCCATCGCCGCGACGATCGGCGCCGCGGCCGGGTAGTGGAATCCGACGTCCCGGAAGCGGAGGCGACCGCGGACCGTGGTCCGGTCGAGGGCCACCGCGTCCGGCGCATCGACGATCTCGGGATCCATCTCGAGGTACTCGAAGATGCGGTCGAACAGGGCGAGCGCGCCCTGGATCTCCACCTGGACATTGAGGAGCTGTCCGAGCGGGAAGAAGAGGCGGCTCTGGAGCGTCGTGAAGGCGACGATGACGCCGGCCGTCGGCGCCGACGGGTCGCCCTGCGCGGCGAGCGTGGCGGCGAGCCAGTAGACCGCGGCGGGGGTGATGCTGAAGATCGTGCTGATGATCATGAAGAACCAGCGGCCGACCATCGCCTGGCGGATCTGGAGGAGTGCGAGGCGCCCGTTGAGGGTCCGGAACCGGGCGATGTCCTGGGCGCCCTGGCCGAAGGTCTTGGAGAGGAGCATCCCGCTGACGCTCAGCGTCTCCTCGGTGAGAGCGGAGATGTCCGCGAGCGACTTCTGGGTCTCGCTGCTCACCTCGCGGCGGACCTTCCCGACCCGGTACGTGAGATACATGAAGAACGGCAGGAGGCCGAGCGACAGCGCTGTCAGCCGCCAGTCCAGGAGCAGCATCGCGACGACGGTCGACAGCACGGTCGCGACGTTCGCCGTCACCGAGCTCGCCGTGTCCGTGACGATCGCCTGCACGCCGCCGACATCGTTCGCGAGGTGGCTCTGGATCTCGCCGGTGCGCGTCTCCGTGAAGAAGCGGAGCGGCATCTTCTGGAGGTGGCCGTAGAGGGCTCCCCGGAGATCCTGCATCACGTTCTGGCCGATGAGGTTGTTGACGTAGGTGAGGCCTACGCCGATGAGACCAGAGACGATCGGCACCGCGATCATGAGGCCGACGTAGAGGTCGAGCCGCCCATAGTGCCGGCCGACGATCACGTCGTCGATGAGGAGTTTGAGGAGGTACGGATTGATGAGGCCGAGGAGGCTCGTGACGATGATGGCCGTGAGGACGATCGCGACCTGCGGCCGATACGGCCTGAAGAACGCCGCGATGCGGCGGATGGTCCGACCCCGGCGCTCCGGCGGGACCCGATAGCTCTCGGGATAACCACGGCCGCTGATCCGTCCGCTGCCCCGACCGAGCGAGCCGCCGAGGGCGGCCCGTCCGCCTCCGCCTCGCCCGCCGAATCCCATCCTTCAGGCCCGCCCGGGTGCGCCGCCGATCACGAGGCGGACGCGGCGCTCGTCGCGGTGATCCCGCTCGCCTCGAGCCATCGCTCTGCATCGATCGCGGCGCGGCAACCGTCCCCGGCCGCCGTCACCGCCTGCCGGTAGCGGTGATCGTGGACGTCACCGGCGATGAAGACGCCCTCGACGCGCGACCCGGTCTGGTCGCGGACCACCAGGTAGCCCTTGGCGTCGATCTCGAGCCGGTCGCCGAAGATCTCCGTGTTCGGCCGATGGCCGATCGCGACGAACAGGCCGTCCGTCGGCATGACCCGGGCGTCGCCGCTCGAGGTGTCGCGGAGGCGGAGGCCCTCGACGTGGGCGTCGCCGAGGACCTCGTCGACGGCGGTGTTGTAGTGGATCTCGATCTTCGGGTTCGCGATGGTCCGGTCCACCATGATCCGGCTGCCCCGGAACTGGTCGCGGCGGTGGAGGAGATGGACCTTCGACGCGAACCGGGTGAGGTACGTCGCCTCCTCGAGGGCCGTATCGCCGCCGCCGACGACGGCGATCTCCTTGTCGCGGAAGAAGAATCCGTCGCAGGTCGCGCAGGCGCTCACGCCGCGACCGCGGAGCCGTTCCTCGCTCTCGAGGCCCAGCCACATCGCCGACGCGCCGGTCGCCACGATCACGGCCTCGGCGCGATATTCGATGCCGCGGGCCCAGATGCCGAACGGACGGCTGCCGAAATCGACCCGGTCCGCGTCGACGTCGACGATCCGGGCACCGAATCGCTCCGCCTGGGCGCGCATGGCGGCCATGAGGTCCGGGCCCTGGATCCCGTCCGGGAAGCCCGGGTAGTTCTCGACGTCGCTCGTCAGCATGAGCTGGCCACCGGCGCCCGACCCGGCGAGGACGATCGGGGTGAGGTCCGCCCGGGCCGCGTAGATCGCGGCGGTGAGGCCGGCGGGCCCGGAACCGATGATGACGACGTTCGAATGGATCGGCGACCCGTCGCCGCGCGACGACATCGGTCCGCCGGGCGCCGCGACGGCCTCGCCGAGGATCGCGAGGGGGGTCACCGCCGGAGGCGCCGCAGCGATGGGCGCCGGCGAAACGGACGTTGCCGCCTCATGGCCGAAGTCGATCGTGAGAGACGGGGATCGGCTCGCCGTCCCGGCGTTCGTCATCTGCTCGTTCATCGCCTCAATCCTAGCACGACCGCGATACCCCTGGGGAGTATACGGCGCCGGTCTTCAGTCCCTGCTCAGAGCGTCCTGAGGGCCGGGATGACGTCGCGCCCGATGAGCTCGAGGCGCGAGATGTCGTCGACCCCGCGGACGCTGAGGATGAGGTGCTGGACCCCGACATCGGCGAGCGCGCCGGCCCGATCGACGATGGCAGCCGGCGTGAGCGCCCCGTCGGCACCTCGGGCGTCGATCGCGACCGGCTGGAGGGTCGACCGTTCGATCTCGTCGAACGGTCGACCGACGGCCTCGCAATGACCGCGCAGGACCTCGAACTTGTGATGGAGCGTCTCCGGCGACCCGAACACGTTGCAGGCGTCGGCGTAGCGCGCGACGAGGCGGAGTGTCCGCTGCTCGCCGCCGCCGCCGATCATGATCGGCGGGTGCGGTCGCGAGAGCGGCGGTGGGCTGTTAAGGAGCCGCGTGGCATGGAACTGGCGGCCCTCGAAGGGCGCCTCCGTGCCCCGTTCGGCCTGCCACATCTCGTGAGCGATCCGGAGGGTCTCCTCGAGCATCTCGAACCGCTGGCCAAGCGGCGGGAAGGGGAAGCCGAGGCTTCGCGATTCGTCCTCGTTCCAGGCCGCGCCGATGCCGAACCAGGCCCGACCGCCGGACAGGACGTCGAGTGTCGTGGCGGCCTTGATCCAGAGGCCCGGCAGCCGGTAATGGACACCGCCGACGAGGAGCCCGAGGCGGGCCCGAGTCGTGTTCGCGGCCAGGAAACCAAGCGCGGTCCAGCCTTCGAGCATCGGGTCGGTGACGGGGCCGACGCCTCGGATCTGGAAGAAGTGGTCCATCACCCAGATGGAATCGAATCCGGCGTCGTCCGCGGCACGGGCGATCCGGCCGAGGGTCGGGCCGATGGCTGCCGGACCGCCTGGCCAGGTGAACGACGGGATCTGGAGACCGAGCTTCACGGGTTCCTGCCCTTCGCGTGCGTCGCCGGGTCGCCGCTCGCGCCCAGCCGGGTCGCCGCTCGCGTCCAGATGGTTGCAGGGTAAGCCGCTTCGCGTCGAACAGTGTGCGCCAGAGGCCGTCCCGGCTTCGGGACTCCCGGCTCCTGTCAGTGGAAGAGGTCGAATGCCTCCGGCATGAGGGCATCGCCGATCGTCGCCTCGGATCGGGTCGGCCGTGCCCCCCGGACGACCGCGAGCGGACGGCCGCTCGCCTTGCCGAGGGCGAGCTCCGCCGCGGAGGCGATCTCGTCGGCGACCGCCCGGATCGTCGAGCGCATGAGGCGGCCGTCCGCGTCCGGCGTCCCCCGGAGGTCCTCGAGCGGCGCGATCCCGCTCACGCCGATCGCGACATCCGTGATGCCCCATCGCCAGGGCCGCCCGAAGCTGTCCGAGACGATGACCGCGACGTCCATCCCGAGCTCCCGGCGGATCGCGTCGCGGAGCCGGGTCGCGGAGGCGTCGGGATCGGTCGGCAGGAGGAGCACGACCTCGCCCGACCGCCGCCCCACGTTCGACGCGTCGACGCCGCCGTTCGCGCAGATGAACCCGTGCCGAGTCTCCGTGATGAGGACCCCGTTCGCCATCCGCACGACCCGCCGAGCCTCGCGGAGGACGACCTCGATCTGTCGTGCGTCGCGGTCCCATCGCTCGGCGAACGCGATCGCCTCCGGACGTGGTTCGATCGTCGCGAGATCGACGAGGGCGCCCTCGGCCTTCGAGACGATCTTGGAGGTGACGACCACCACGTCGTCCGGGCGGAGTGGCCCGCCGGACGCGAGCGACCCGCCGGGCGAGAGCGCCGCGGCGAGGGCCTGGGCGACGATCGCCGGCAGATCGTCTCCGCTGACGACCTCCGGCACGCCGGGCACCGCGACGATCTCGACACGACCGCCCCCGGCCTCAGTGGGCATGGGGCCGTTCGAGGATGGCCGGTGCCGCCAGGAGCAGATCGTCCGGCGTGTCGAGGTCGACGATGAGCGGTCCGCCGAGCTCGACATATCGCGCACCGGCCGCACGGGCCCGGGTCGCGTGAGCCGAGCGGCTGTCGCCGCCGAACGCGAAGTCGATGGCGTCCGGCGGACGGACGAACAGGAGGTTGGTGCCTCGACCGTGCCGGTCGGGCACGAGGGCGACGAGCCGGACGTCGGGTGGCGAGTCGGCGGTCGCCGCCTCGATCGCCTCGTCGAGGGCGCGCGCCGAGACCGCCGTGAGATCGATCGGCAGGACGAGGACGGCACTCGCGCCGAGGTCGACGGCCGCGCGCCGTGCGGTGTCGAGCGCGTCGACGAGGCCGATCCCCGACTCGTCGATGGCATGGGCCCCGGCGGCGCCGGCGAGGTCGCGGGCCACGGGATCCGCGCTGACGGTGATCGTCGCGGCGATCCGCCTGGCCGCCGTCGCTGCCCGGATCGTCCGTTCGAGCAGTCGGACGACGAGGTCGCGCCGCTCCTCCGGGTCGAGGACGCCACCGAGTCGCGACTTCGCCCCCTCCAGGGAGCGGACCGGGACGATCGCGACGATCCGCTCGGGCGGGCCGATCCGACCACGATCGAGAGAGGCCGGCAGGCTCACGGGCACCCCGTCCCTACCCGTCCGCCCGCAGCGCATGGATCGCCTCGAGCACGGTTCGCCCGAGGGCGATCCGGCTCGGGTCGTCCGTCATGACCGTGGGCGCGACGAACGTCCGGAGGCCGACCCGTTCGATCGCCGGAGCGAGGTCGGCGTCCTCCGTGTCGAGGACGAATCCCGAGGCGACGTCGGCATACAGTCGGGCCACGCCGAGGGCGCTCGATTCGTGACCCAGGCTCGCGAGCATCCGGTCCGCCGGACCCTTGAGCGCGCTGCCGCCGACGATCGGGCTCAGCGCGACGATCGGGACGCCGCCGCGCCGGGCGCCGGCGAGCAGGTCGCGCATCCCACGGACCGCGAGGATCGGTGCGATCGAGACGACCGGATTGGACGGGGCGATGACGATGCCCTCCGCGAACCCGAGCTCGCCACGGACGCGGGCCGGTGCCTCGGCCCGGTCCACGCCGACGAAGCGGACCTCGTGGACCACGGGTTCCTGCCGGCGGTGGACGAAGTACTCCTGGAACTCGAGCCAGCCGTCGTCCGTGCGGACCTCCGTCCGGACGTCGTCGTCGGACATCGGCAGGACCGTGGCCCTGACCCCGAGGGAGCGGGCGACGGCGACGGCCACGTCCGTCAGGCGGGCGCCGGCGCGGAGGCGGGCGGTGCGGACGATGTGCGTCGCGAGGTCGCGATCGCCGAGCTGGAACCACGTCTCCTCGCCGAGCCGGGCGAGCTGCCCGGCGACGGTCCACGTCTCGTCGCGGAGTCCCCAGCCGCGTGTCCGGTCGTCGAGGCCGGCAAGGGTGTAGGTCACGGTGTCGAGATCGGGGCAGACACGGAGGCCGTGACGATCCGTGTCGTCTCCGGTGTTGACGACGACCGTGAGGTCGGCGTCGAGGATCGCCTGGAGGCCGAAGGCGAGTTTCGCCCCGCCGACGCCACCGGCCAGCTCGACGACGCGCACCGCTCAGCCGGCCTCGATGGCGGTTCGAACCTCTCCGATCCGCTCGAGCGTCTCGCGATCGAATGGCGCCGGCAATCGGGCGATGACGTGACGGAATCCGAGTTCGATGTATGGGGCGAGGTCGGCGGCGATCGCGTCCGGTGGGCCGGCGAGCACGGGGATGTCGAAATCGACGGTCATCCCGTTGTGGGTCCGCAGCTCGGCAAGGCGCGTGAGCGCCGCCTCGCGAGTCGAGCGGATGACGATCGGGAAGCTCACCGTGCGTTCGATCGCCGCCTGGTCGCGTCCCACCTCGCCGCAGTGGGCCCGGAGCGCCGCATCGGCGTCGCGCACGGCGTCCAGCGTGCCCGCGGCGTTCCAGGCGTCGCCGCGGAGGGCGACCGTCCGAAGGGTCTTCCGGCGTCCCGAGCCCCCGATGAGGATCGGCAGTCGGGCCTGGATGGGGCGCGGCTCGCAGACGGCATCGTGCAAGGTGTAGAAGCGACCGTCGTGGGTGACCCGTTCCCCGTCGAGGAGGCGACGGAGGATCTCCACTGCCTCGTCGAACCGGTCGAGTCGCTCGCCGGCGCTCATCCCGAAGTCGATTCCGAAGGCATCGTGCTCCCGCTCGAACCAGGCCCCGCCGATGCCGAGGACCGCCCGACCGCCGCTGATCGCGTCGAGGGTCGTCGCGAGCTTGGCGGTATGGCCGGGTCGGCGGAACGTGTTCGCCCCGACCATGAGGCCGACGGTGACGCGCGAGGTGACCGCGGCGACGCCCGCCAGGGCGAGCCAGCCTTCGAAGATCGGCTGCTCCCACGGCCCCTGGATCGCCAGCAGATGGTCCCACGTCCAGACGCCGTCCCAGCCGGCGGCCTCGGCGGCGATCGCCGCGTCACGGAAGCCAGCCCAGTCGGATCGCTGCGACCAGAGCTGGGCGCCGAAGCGGACGCTCACCGGTGGAGCTTCGGCAACACGTCGCGTCCGAACACCTCGATCCAGCGCGCCTGATCGCGGCCGACGTTGTGGAGATAGATCCGGTCGAAACCCAGGTCGAGGAATCGCTGGATGTACGCCCGGTGAGCCTCGGGATCCGCGCTGATGAGCATGCGACCCTCGAAATCCTCCGCTCGAACGAGCCTGGCCATCTGCTCGAAGTCGGACGGGCTGCGGATGTCCTGCTTGGGGAACTTCATCCCGCCATTCGGCCATTCGACCATCGCGTTCCGCATCGCCTCCTCGTCCGTCTCGGCCCACGAGAGATGGAGCTGGAGGATGAACCGGAAGTCCGCCGGGTCCCTGCCCGCTTCGCGGCAGCCCTCGCGGCACTTCTCGAAGATCATCTCGATCTTCGACTCGGGGGCGCCGACGGTGATGAGGCCATCGGCGAACATGCCCGTCTTCCTGGCCGTGATCGGTCCGGCGGTCGCGATGAGGATCGGCGGCGGCTCGGCCGGCATCGTCCACAGGCGGGTGGTCTCGAGCTTGAAGAACCTGCCGTCGTGCTTGACGTCCTTGCCGGAGAAGAGCTTGCGGATGATCTCGATCGCCTCGAACATCCGGGCGATCCGTTCGGGCGTCTCCGGCCAGTAGCCGCCGATGACGTGCTCGTTGAGCGCCTCCCCTGAACCGAGGCCGAGCCAATGGCGCCCGGGATACATCGCGGCGAGCGTCGCCGACGCCTGGGCGACGATCGCCGGGTGCATCCGGAAGCTGGGGCACGTGACGCCCGGCCCGACGTCACCGGAGGTCCGCTCGGCGATCGCGGTCATGACGTTCCACACGAAGGCGGCATTGCCCTGCTGCGGGACCCACGGCTGGAAGTGATCGGCGGCCATGACCCCACGGAACCCGTGCTGCTCGGCAAGGACGCTGTAGTCCGTCACCTCGCGCGGCCCGAACTGCTCGAGCATCGCGGCGTAGCCGATCGTCGCCTCGCTCATCCGACGTCCTCCGCGAGCTCGATGTGGACCCGGCGTGGCCGGAGTCCGGCGGCCACGGGCAGGAGACGATGGTACGCGAGGCCTCGTCCGGACGCCGGCAGCGGCGCTCGATCCTCCGGCCATCGGGGTCATGAAGCGATCGCGAAGAGATTGCGAATCCTTGGCCGCGTCATCGGCCGCGGCGCAACCGGGCCCCGCCACAATCGCGGAGGCGTTCCGTTCCGGCAGGGGTCGGCCGCCTGTTTGTGTCAGCCACATGATCCGCGCGGCGGATCCCGCCGAGGTGCCCATGTCCCGCCGCGACCGTCCACGACCGCGACCGATGCCGATGGACCGCGACTTCGCGGCGGCGCGGGGCGAGCGTCAGGATGCGGGGCGTCGGGCGGAGGCGCGGCGCGGCGAGCCCAGGGTCACGGAGGCGGCGGCGACCGAGCGGCTCGCGTCGCTCACGCTCGCGCTGCTCCCGCTCCGCATCTTCCTCGGCGGCACGTTCGTCTACGCCGGCCTCGACAAGCTCATCGATCCAGCGTTCCTCCAGACGAGCGGGGCGGGGTCGATCGGCGCGCAACTCGCCGAGTTCGTCAAGGTCTCGCCGATCGCGATCCTCGTCGAGGTGTTCGCCCAGCCGTTCCCGATCTTCGTCGGGATCGTCATCGCCGTCGCCGAGATCGCGATCGGACTCGGGGTCCTCACGGGGTTCCTCTTCCGGCTGTCGGCTGCGGCGGGTGCCGCTCTGTCGATCCTCTTCTGGCTCACCGCGTCGTGGCCCACCCGGCCGTACTACTACGGGCCGGATCTGCCGTACGCGTTCGGGCTGCTGACGCTCGCCTTCGCCGGCCACGGCGGACGCTTCGCCCTGGACGACTGGCTCGCGCGGCGGGGGGTTTGGGCCGGGCCGGACGACGGTGCGTCGGAGGACCGCCGCCGGATCCTCCAGGGAGGGCTGCTCGGCGCCGGCGCGATCGCCCTCGGCGCCTTCGGCGGGACCGTCGGCGCGGAGATGCTCGGTCAGCGCGACCGCGGGACGGCGCTCGGCGGCTCGCCCGCGCCCGGGAGTGGGACGGGCCAGGGCAGCGCTGCCCCGAGCGTCGGTCCGAGCACTGCCCCGGCCGTATCCGGCGGGTCGACGGGTGCGACAGCGGCCACCGTCCTCGGTACGGTCGCGGATCTCACGAGCCAGGGGTCCATCGCCTTCCAGGACCCCCAGAACGGCGACCCCGGCGTCCTCGTCAAGCTGCCTGACGGCACGGTGGTGGCGTTCGACGCGGTCTGCACCCACGCCGGCTGCACGGTCCAGTTCGATCCGGGATCGGGCTTCCTCATCTGTCCCTGCCACGGAGCGACCTTCGATCCGACCCACGGCGCGGCGGTCATCGCCGGGCCGACGAATCAGCCGCTTGCGCCCATCCCGATCACGGTGAACGCGTCGACCGGGACCATCAGCCTCGAGGGGTGACGGCCCGTCGGATGGACGTCGCGGCCGCCAGAGCCGAGGGTCGCATCCGCGAGACCGCCGGACGAGCCTCCCGCACGCCGATCGGGCGGAGCTGCCGAGGCGCGCTCGGCTCCTCCAGGGGGCGTCCGAGGAGGTAGCCCTGGCCGAACTCGACGCCGAGGGTGCGGAGCATCGCGAGCTCACGTCGGGTCTCGATCCCCTCGGCGACGAGGCGGGCGCCGATCCGCCGGCCGAACGAGACGAACGCCTCCACGAGCGCCTGTTTCGCATCACCGCGCTTGTCCCCGATGCCGTGCACGATCTCACGGTCGATCTTGATGATCGTCGGACGGAGCGCCGCGACGAGCGTGAAGCTCGCATAGCCGGCCCCGGCATCGTCGACCGCGAAGCCGAAGCCGAGGCGACGGAGCGCCTTGACGTGGCGGGTCAGGGGCTCCACGTCCGGGACGGCCTGCTGTTCGGTGCACTCGAGCGTCAACTGGCGCGGGTCGAGGTCGTGCCGTCGCACGAGATCGGCGAACGCCCGCGGCGAGAAGGCGGGGCTGAGCAGGCTCGATGGGGTGAAGTTCACCGAGTACCGGCGACTCGGCCGCCCCGCCGCTGCGGAGTTGGCCTCGAGCCCAGCGATCCGATCGAGGATCCGGGAGACGATGAACGAGTTGAGCTCGACGGCCCGGCCGGTGCTGATCGCCGCCTCGACCATCCCGCTGATCGATGTCGGGAGGGTCGGCATCTCGGGCCGGAACAGACATTCGTACTCGTGGACCTCGCCGGTCGCGATCGCGACGATCGGCTGGAACGCGACGCGATGGTTCAGTCGGAAGAACAGGGCGAGGAGCTTGGTCTGGGCGACGGCGACCGATCGTCCCATGCCCACTCGCTCGGCGATCCCCGACTGCTGCACCGCGGTGGCGTGCGCGACGAGATACCGATCAGCCTCGGGGATCGAACTGTCGACATGGACGAGACCGTACTCCGGCGAGTGGCTCGCACCAGCGATCTCGGCCGCGCGGGACTCCGTCAATTCGGTCGTCGGGGCGATGAGACACACGCCGGACTCGAGCTCGAGAAGGCGACCCCCGGGCAGGGTCGAGGCGAGCCGGTTGACGAAGCGGATGTCGCGCGACCAGAGGAGCGACTCGTCGGAATGGCGCTGGGACGTGAAGAACCGCATGCTTCCCCTGCGATGAGCGGTGACCGGTCGATGGTGGACCGCGGCGGACCTTCGGGCGACCCGGCACTCGTCCTCCCGCGGGAGGACCTTCGTACCACTCGCGGCGCGCCCGCCGAGCCTACGCGATGCGCTCGCCGGCCCTGATCGGAGCCGCGAGCCGATTCTCCGGCGGAGCGAGCGGGCAGGCCCATTTCGGATCGAACGCGCACGAGGGCTGGTAGCTGAAGTTGAAGTCGCAGACGATCGTCCCTCGCTCAGGGTCGCCGCCGAGATCGGCCGACTTCGCGGCGTCGATGAGATAGCGGCCCGCGCCATAGGTCTCGGTCCCGTTCGTGGCGTCGCGGAACGGAACGAAGAGGCCGCCGACGTAGCCCGCCATCCAGAAGGCGGCGAGTCGCGCCGGCCCGCCGGGGAGCGGCAGCTCGATCGACCCGATGCGGCGGATCGACAGCGCCTCCGGGCCGCTGTTCGGAAGCGCCAGCGACGGGCCCGGCGCGGCCTCGGGATCGGGCTGCGGCTCCGGGATGAGCGCGGCCTCGAAGGCGAACCGCTGGTCGTAGCCCCAGTGGAGCGGCTGGAACGTGCCTCGTTCGGCTGCCGGCACGGGCGACGATGGGTGCTCGCGGTAGAGCGAGGCCCGCTCCTCGCGCCAGCGGTGCCACGCAGCGACCGGATCGTCGCGGTAGAGGAACCGGACGTCCGAGTACAACGTGGCCACGCGACGACGCCAGTCCGCGAGGGCGAGTTCGACCCCCGGCGTGGTGGCGTCGAGGTCGGTCATCGGCGCATCGTACCCGGACGGCGGCGGGACAGACGCGGTAGCATCGCCGCCCGGCCGGACGAGCGGCAGCGGCAACGGCCGCCGCCACGGCAGCGGTGAAGGCGAAGGCGGGTCGACGATGGCGGATCTGGCGGATATCGGCGTGTTCGGCGGGTCCGGCTTCTACTCGCTCCTCGACGACGTCCGCGAGATCAAGGTGGACACGCCGTACGGCCCGCCCTCGGACAGCCTGTTCCTCGCCGAGGTTGCCGGGCGGCGGGTCGCCTTCCTGCCCCGCCACGGTCGTCGCCACACGCTTCCGCCGCATCGGGTCCCGTACCGCGCGAACGTCTGGGCGATGCGATCGCTCGGCGTCGGGGCGGTCATCAGTCCGTGCGCGGCAGGTTCCCTGCAGGCGCATGTCAAGCCCGGTGACTTCGTCGTCTGTGACCAGTTCGTCGACCGAACGTCAGGTCGCGCCCAGACGTTCTTCGACGGGCCGATCGTCAGCCACGTGAGCTCGGCCGAGATCTACGACCCGGAGTTGCGACGGATCGCGATCGAGGCCATCCGTGACCACGGCATCACGGTCCACGACCACGGCACGGTCGTGGTCATCGAAGGCCCGCGATTCTCGACGAAGGCCGAATCGCGCTGGTTCTCCGAGGCCGGCTGGGAGGTGATCAACATGACCCAGTTCCCGGAGGCCTATCTCTGTCGAGAGCTCGGCATGGCCGTCGTCAACATCAGCCTCATCACGGATTTCGACGCCGGCGTCATCGAAGGCACCGAAGTCGTCGACGCGATGAGCGTCCTCGAGGTCTTCGAGCGTAACGCCGAGCGTATCCGAGCCGTGGTCCTCGACATGATCGGGCGCTTTCCCGAGGACCTCGCCACACTGGGGGCCGCGGAGGCGCTGCGCCATACCCGCGGCGACGGACACGCCGCGTCCGTCGAAGACATCCGCCTGTTCGAGACGGGGCTCTGATCGTGGCGCTGCACCCGGCTGCGGCGAGTTTCCCGGCGCGGACGGCCTCGCCCACCCTGCCGATCGGCGTGAACCTCCGCTCGATCGGTGTCGACGTCGCCTGGTTCCGCGCCCAGGCCCTCCGCCTCGAGGGCGCCGGCTACGCGACGATCTGGCAGTGGGACCATTTCGTCAGTCGCGGCGTGCTCGCCGATCCGGTCCTCGAGGCGTGGACGACCCTGTCGTTCACCGCCGCTGCGACCACACGGATCGGGCTCGGCACGTTCGTCGCGAACGTGATGAACCGTCATCCGGCGGTCCTCGCCCGGATGGCGGCGACCTTCCAGCAGGCAAGCGGTGGCCGGCTCGTCCTCGGGATGGGGATCGGCGGACACCCCGCCGAGCACGCCGCCTACGGGATCGAGTTCCCGCCCGTGCCCGAGCGCGTCGCCCGTCTCACGGAGGCGGTGGCGGTGATCCGCGCGCTGTGGACCGGGGGCCCGGTCGATCTCGACGGTCGCTTCTACCGGCTCCGCGGCGCGCACGCGTACCCCCGTCCGGTGCCGCCGCCGCCGATCGTCGTCGGTGGAGAGACAACGGCCGGGGCTCGGCTCGCGGCCCGGATCGGCGACGGCTGGACGACGTCGGCCGCCGTCTTCGAGCGCGACCTGCCGGCCTACCTGGCGACACTCGCCGAGCAGGACCGGGAGCGGGCCGCCCAGCGGGTCATCGTCGCGTTCCCGCTGGCCCGCGATTCGCGCCTCGCCGGTTCTCCGTGGACCCTGGATCGGGCCGCGGAGGCGGAGCGGTGGCGAGCGGCGGGTGCCGACGAGGTCATCCTCGCCGCCCGGACGACGGAGGACGTCGACGCGCTCGTCGAGGCGGCCGTCCAGCGCTGATCCTGCGACTGCCCGGGACCGCCATCCGTGGCACCATCGTCGGTGCCGATGACGATGCCCGACCCGCCGACGATCGCCGCTCCCGTGCCTGCACCGGCGCCCGCCCCGGAGCCGACCCATCCGTGCGTGCGGTGCGGCCGGCCGGTCGCCATCGGCATCGCGATGTGCGATTCCTGCAATCCCCTCGGTCTCGCGGATCCGGCCGCCTCCCAGGTCCACGGCACGGCGTTCGTCGCCCTCGGGATCGCGTTCCTCGTCATCGCGCTCGTCGGACGGTTCGCCCTCTCGGGCATCGGTCCGTTCGATGCGCGGATCGCCGGAGTCGCCGTGACGGCCGACGCGGCGGGGACGCCGGCTGGCCTCACGATCACCCTGGCCGTGACGAATCGCGGGACCAAGGGCGGCGCCTCGACCTGCCGGGTCCACGACGTGGCCCTCCTCTCGAACGACGTCTCGGCGATCTTCCTCAGTCCGGAGATCCCCGCCGGGGAGAGCGCGACGTTCACCCGCCAGACGAGCCTCCTCGGCGTGAAACCGGTGACGACGCTCACGGTCGACTGCAGCCAGCCGTGAGTCCCGTCGGCGACCTGGAGTTCGCCCGGCGGGTCGCCGAACGAGCCGGTGTCGTGCTCATGGATCGCTACGGACGGCTCGAACGGGTCGACCGGAAGCGGGCGAAGGATGTCGTGACGGAAGCCGACCACCTCTCCGAGGGCCTCATCATCGACGCCATCCGGGAGCACGGTCCGGGTGACGGGATCCTCGCCGAGGAATCCGGGTCCCATCCGCCGGCGTCCGGGAGAGCGCCGGCCGCGGGACGTGGCCGGCTGTGGATCGTCGACCCGCTCGACGGGACCGTGAACTATGCGAACGGGATCCCGTTCTTCTGCGTCTCCATCGCGCTCGTGGTGGACGGTCGCGCGACGGTGGGCATCGTCCACGATCCGACCCGCGGCGAGACGTTCGCCGCCTCCGTCGAGAGCCCGGCCCTGCTTCACGATCGCGCGGACCCGCAGGGTCGATCCATCGCGGTCTCCGCCAAGGACCGGCTCGACGATCTCGTCGTCGCGCTGGCGATCTCGGGCCGGGCGGCGGCGACCCGGGTGCAGGCGGTCCGCGCCGCCGTCCGGGTGAGCCGGAACATGGGTGCAGCGGCCCTCGAGATCGCCTATGTCGCGAACGGTCGGTTCGATGCGGTCATCCAGTCCGGCGGGCTGTCCGCCTGGGATATCGCCGCCGCCGGCCTCATCGCCGAGCGCGCCGGAGCGACGGTCACGGACGCGTCCGGCGGCCCGTGGCTGGAGGTGGGGAGGGGCGCGTCAGCCAACGGAATCCTCGCGGCCCCGCCGGGCCATCATCCGGCCCTGCTTGCCCTGAGCCTTCCGCGCGCCGTCGGGACCTGACGGCCAGTAACGGGCTCGATCACCCGTCACGCCAGCGATGCGGACGCTCGCGGAGTCGCGCCAGCCCGATCTCGTCGCAGAATGCCGTCCAGGCCGGCCGGTCCGCACCACGCCAGCGGAGCTCTTCGGGATCGCGCTGTGCGATCGGCGCGTCGAGCCGGAGGCGGGCGAGCTGCCGATACAGGCGCGCCTCGCTCGCGCGTTCCACGAGGACGGCCGCGAGCGAGACGGCCCCCCGCACCCCACCCGGTAGGTCCCATTCGCTCGCCCGTTGGGGGATGGCATCGAGCGAGCCGTATCGCGCGAGCACCGCGGAGGCCGATCGCGCGCCCCACCCCGGCAGCCCGGGATAGCCGTCCGCGGCATCGCCGACGAGGGCGAGGTAGTCCGGGATCGCGGAGGGCGAGACGCCCCATTTCGCCTCGACCCCGGCCCGATCGTAGGTGATGCCCCGGCGCCGATCCCAGAGCACGACTCGGTCGTCGCGGACGCACTGGGCCAGATCCTTGTCGACGGAGCAGATGACGATCCGTCCGACCGTCGGATCGTCGATCCAACGGATGACCGCGGTCGCGAGCGCATCGTCGGCCTCGAGCTCGACCATCGGCCACAGGACGAGCCCGAGTGCCTCGATGGCGCGTTCCGCGATCGGAAACTGGGCGAGGAGCTCCCGCGGAACGCCCGCCTCCGTCTTGTACGCCGGATAGAGCTCGTTGCGGAATGAGTGGATCACGCGGTCGGTGGCACAGCCGACATGGGTCGCGCCCTCGTCGCGGAGCAGGCGGAGGAGCTGCTCGACGAGGCCGCTCACCCCCGAGAGGGCGACCCCGTCCCGGCCGCGTACCGGCGGGCGCGGGGCGAAATGAGCGCGGAAGAGCTCGTAGGTCGCGTCCACGAGGTGCAGGTCCATCGCCGATCAGGCCGTTTCGGGCGGCTCGCCCGGGTCCCCATCCGGCTCGCCCGGATCGCCGGCCGACCCGGATTCGCCCTCCACGAGACGGGCGAACGTCTCGAGATCGGCCTGGAAGATCCGGCTCAGGATCGGGCGGGCGATGAGTTCGCCGAGGTGCGGAAAGACCGGTGGGCGGAGCGTTTCATCCCAGCGGACGAGCGTCGTCGAGGCGTCGATCGCCTCGAGCGTGATGATCCCGCCACCCGCGAACAACCCCGTGTGTCGGATCGCGAAGCGGCGGGGCGGGTCCCAACCCACGATCTCGACCGGGTCCCAGACCGGGACTCCGAAGATCCGGACGAGTCCCACGGCCCGCGTTCCGACCCGGATCGGGCCGGGCGTTTCGATCCGGACGGCCTTGAGCTCGGCCATCCAGCGGACCTGGCCCGGCACGTCGGCGAGTTCCGCCCACGTCCGCTCGATCGGCGCGCCGACGCGGACCGAGCCACGGATGACGCCGAGCCGTCCGGCTTCGCGGAGCGCATCCGCACGCTGGCGGACCGCCCGTTCGAGGAGTGCGCCGCCGGCGGACCCGAGAGCGGCGAGGGCGATCGCCCGGCGGACGGCGCGCTTCATGCGGCGCAACCCGGAGACGACCGATCGAGCCGCACGCCGGCTGCCGCGAGCTCGACGAGCGCACGTTCCCCGTCACCCGGCCGCAGGTCCACCGCACGGATCCCCGCGACGAGGATGGACGTGTCGAACCCGAGGGCGAGCGCGTCGCCGGCTGTCGCCGCGACGCAGTAGTCGGTCGCGAGGCCGCAGAGGGTCACCCGGCTGATGCCCGCTTGGCGGAGGAGCCGCTCGAGCTCCGTGCGGGTCGTCGCACCGGTGGACGGTTCGCGCATGAAGAACCCGGAGTATCCGTCCTCCCCGTTCGAGCCCTTCCGGACGACGGGGCCGCTCACCGTGAGCCGCGGGTGGAATGCCGCTCCCCAGGTGCCGGCGACGCAGTGCACGGGCCACGGGCCGCCGTCCGTCGCGAAATGCGGGGTGCGTTCCGGATGCCAGTCCGCGGTGTACGCGACGAGCGCACCCGCGGCATCGGCGGCCTCGATCGCGGCGTTCACGACCGGCAGGACGTCCAGGGCTCCCGGCACGGTCAGGGCGCCCGCCGGGTCGGCGAAATCGTTCTGGACGTCCACGACGATGAGGGCGGAGGTCGGGTCGAAGCGCGGCACCCCGCTACGCTACCGCACGTCGAGCGGTCCGGACCGCACGCCCGCCGTGGATGGGCTACGCTCCCGCCATGACCTTTCCCGGGGCGGACCTCGCCGCCCTCGAGGCGACCGAGGAGATCGAGATCGAGACGCATCCGCCGAGCGGAGCGCCGATCCATCGGACGATCATCTGGGTCGTCACGGACGGTCCTCACGCATACATCCGGTCGGTTCGCGGCGCCACGGCTCGCTGGTACGTCGAGGCGGTCGCGCCGTCCATCGTGACGATCCGACTCGGCGATCGTCGCCTCCCGGTCCGGCTCGTCCGCGCGGTCGATGCCGACTCGATCGGACGGGCGTCGGCCGCCTTCGAGCGCAAATACGCCAGCGATCCGTCCACGCCGGACATGCTCCGGCCGGAGATCCTCGCCACGACCCTCCGTCTCGAACCCGCCTGACCGCGGCACCGCGCCGTGGCTCCCGCGCCCACCTCCCGACACAGCCCAGCCGACCCCGCCCACCGGAGCGCCCTCGCGATGTACTTCGACGAATTCAAGCACCAGCTGCCCGACATCGATACGCCCGAGACCGACGAATGGCTCGCGTCGCTCGACCAGGTCGTCGCCGAGGAAGGTGAGAACCGGGCGCGCTTCCTCATGTTCAAGCTCCTCAAGCGTGCGCGCCAGCTGCACGTCGGCCTGCCGCCGCTGACCCAGACGCGATACATCAACACGATCAGCCCGGAGCAGGAGCCGTTCTTCCCGGGCGACGAGGAGCTCGAACACCGCATCCGCCGGATCGTCCGCTGGAACGCCGCGGCGATGGTCCTCCGGGCGAACAACCGGTTCGCCGGCATCGGCGGGCATCTCGCCACCTACGCGTCCGCCGCGAGTCTCTACGAGGTCGGGTTCAACCATTTCTTCCGCGGCAAGGACGACCGGCCTGGCGACCAGATCTTCTACCAGGGCCACGCCGCACCGGGCATGTACGCCCGGGCCTACCTCGAGGGGCGGCTCACGGAGGACCAGCTCGACCATTTCCGACGCGAGGTCCAGCCCGGCGCGGGCCTCTCGTCCTACCCGCATCCGCGCCTCATGCCGGGATTCTGGGAATTCCCCACCGTGAGCATGGGGATCGGCCCGATCAGTGCGATCTACCAGGCGCGCTTCAACCGCTACCTCGCGAACCGTCGCCTGCGGGACACGAGCGACCAGCGCGTGTGGGCATTCCTCGGCGACGGAGAGATGGATGAGCCGGAGGCGCTGGCCGGCCTCTCGCTCGCCGCTCGCGAAGGACTCGACAACCTCACCTTCGTCGTCAACTGCAACCTCCAGCGCCTCGACGGGCCGGTCCGCGGCAACGGCAAGATCATCCAGGAGCTCGAGGGGCTCTACCGCGGCGCGGGGTGGAACGTCATCAAGGTGATCTGGGGCCGCGAGTGGGACGAGCTGCTCGCCCGCGACGTGGATGGCCTGCTCGTCGAGAAGATGAACAACACGCTGGACGGTGAATTCCAGAAGTTCTCCGTCGCCGGCGGGGCGTACATCCGGGAGCATTTCTTCGGACCGGACGCGCGGCTGCGGGCGCTTGTCGCTCACCTCTCCGATGACGATCTCACCCGGCTTCGCCGCGGCGGCCACGACTACCGCAAGGTGTATGCGGCGTACAAGGCGGCCACCGAGTACACCGGCGCCCCGACGGTCATCCTCGTCCACACCGTGAAGGGCTGGACTCTCGGTCCCGGGGTGGAGGCCCGCAACATCACGCACCAGGCGAAGAAACTCTCGGAGGCCGAGCTCCGGGTCTTCCGTGACCGGCTCGAGCTGCCGATCCCGGATGCGGCCCTCAAGGAGGCGCCCTACTACCATCCGGGTCCCGATTCGCCCGAGGTGGAGTACATCCGCGAGCGGCGTCGCGCACTCGGCGGCGCGTTGCCGAAGCGGATCGTCCGCGTTGCGCCACTGCCGTCGCCGGCACCGGCCGTGGACGCCGAGTTCACGACCGGATCGGAGATCGCCGTCTCGACGACGATGGCGTTCACCCGTCTGCTCCGGAACCTCATCCGCGATCCCGCGCTCGGGCCGCGCATCGTCCCGATCATCCCCGACGAGGCGCGCACCTTCGGCATGGATCCGCTGTTCAAGGAGGTCGGCATCTACGCGGCCCTCGGCCAGCGCTACGAGCCGGTCGACTCGGATCTCGTCCTCAGCTACCGCGAGTCGGTCGACGGCCAGGTCCTCGAGGAGGGGATCACGGAGGCGGGCTCGATGGCGAGCCTTCAGGCCGCCGGGACCGCGTACGCGAGCCACGACCTCGCGATGATCCCCTTCTATATCTTCTACTCGATGTTCGGCTTCCAGCGGGTCGGCGACCAGGCGTGGGCGTTCGGGGACGCTCGGGGACGTGGCTTCATGATGGGTGCGACCGCCGGCCGGACGACCCTCCACGGGGAGGGGCTCCAGCACGACGACGGCCACTCGCATCTGCTCGCCGCGAACATCCCGAACGTCCGTCCGTACGACCCGGCCTATGCGTTCGAGGTCGCGGCCATCGTCCGCGACGGGATCGAGCGGATGTACGGCCGAAGCGAGGACGTCTTCTACTACATCACGCTGTACAACGAGAACTATCCGATGCCGCCACGCCCGGCGGACGTCGGCGATGGCATCGTCCGCGGGCTCTACCGGCTCCGCGAGGCCCCCGATCTCCGTCGGGCGGCGAAGGTGCGGCTCGTCGGCAGCGGTTCGATCCTCCAGCAGGTGATCGCCGCGCAGGCGCTGCTTGCCGATCGGTTCGGGGTGGCGGCGGAGGTGTACTCGGCGCCGTCGTTCCCGCTGCTCCGCCGCGACGCGCTCGAGGCCGAACGCTGGAATCGCCTGCACCCGCAGGAGACGCCGCGAGTCCCCCACGTCACGCGGATGCTCGGTCCGGACGGCGGGCCGATCGTGGCGGCTACGGACTGGATCACCGCCCTGCCGGACCTGGTGAGCCGCTGGCTGCCCTCGTCGTATACCTCGCTCGGCACGGATGGCTTCGGACGGAGCGACACCCGCGAGGCTCTGCGCTCCTATTTCGAGATCGACCCGCCGCACATCGCCGCCGCCGCGCTCGCCGCGCTCGCCCGCTGCGGGAGCCTTCCGGCGTCCGCGGTGACGGCGGCGATCCGCGATCTCGGCCTCGACCCGGACCGGGATTCGCCGCTGGCCGTCTGACTCCCGCAGGGGCCGATTCAAGGCGCCTTGCGGCCCCGATGCAAGGCCGGTTGACCATGACGGGCTGGGCGCACTACCATCGCGGCGGCTCCCGGCGTCCGAGGTGCGGCGTTTGCGGACGTCGCGATCCGGAGGATGGACGGCGGTGGATCTCGGAGCACTGACGAGCGGCCTGCTCACGGGCCTTCGCGAAGGGGTCGAAGGCGCTCTCATCGTGAGCATCGTCCTCGCCTACCTGGGTCGAACGGGGAATGCGCAGTACGCGAGCCGGATCTGGCTCGGCGTCGGCGGAGCGCTCGCCCTCAGCGTCGCGATCGGCGCCGCGCTCTTCGTGACGATCGGCAGGCTGCCCTCGCCGTACGAGCAGATCTTCGAAGGCCTGACGCTGCTCATCGCCGCCTGCGTCGTCACCTGGATGCTGTTCTGGATGCGCCGCCAGGCGGCCGGCGTGAGCGGCGAGCTCCGGGCGGCCGTCGAGCGGGTCCTTGGCCGCGGCGGAGCCTGGGGTCTCACGGTGCTCGCCTTCACCGCGGTCGTCCGCGAGGGCATCGAAACGTCGCTCTTCCTCGTCGGTCAGGTCGAGGTGGCCTCCCGGACGACGAACCTCGGTGCCCTCTCGGTCCTCGGCGGGGCGGTCGTCGGTCTGGCGATCGCTGTCGCGATCGGCGCGGGCTTCTACCGCGGCACCCGGCGGATCGACCTCGCCAGGTTCTTCCGCTGGACGGGCGTCGCCCTCGTCTTCATCGCGGCCGGCCTCCTCAGCGGGGCCGTCCACGAGTTCATCGAGATCGGCGTGATCGGGATCGGCACCAGTCCGCTGTACGACATCTCGAGCGTGGTCTCCGACTCAACCGGGATCGGCGGCTTCCTCCACGCGCTCCTGGGATTCCGGTCCGCCCCGGAGCTGCTCGTCGTCGTCGTCCACCTCATGTATCTCGCGGCGGTCCTCGGGCTCTACCTGCGACCGATGCGGATCGCTCGCCGCGTGGAGGCTGAGCGCGGAACTGCCGGCTCCTGAGCGTGGCGCCCGGACCGCGGACCGCGGCCGGGCGTGCCCGAACGCCGATCTTCGTGCGCCCCGGGAACCGGATCGGCCCCAGCGTCGTCTGACGGCCACTTCGGTCGCCCGCCGGGCGGCCTCTTCGTGGAGCACCCGATGTCGACGACGCTCGCCCGGTTCACCCTCGCCCGCCTCCGGCGCATCCCGCTCCTCATCGTCGCCCTCGCCGTCTTCGCAGCGTTCCTCGCCTCCTCGGCGCCGTCGGCACCGTCGTTCACCCCACGACCGGCGGCCGGCGCGGACACGAGCGCCGCACCCGAACACACGATCAGCGTGAGCGGCACCGGGACGGTGACCCTCTCGCCGGATGTCGCCGACCTCCACCTCGGCGTGGTCGTGACCCGTTCCACGGTGAGGGCCGCCCGGGCGGATGCCGCCACGGCGATGACGGCGGTCATCGCCGCCCTCAAGTCGGCCGGCATCGCCGACGCGGACATCCAGACCTCGCTCCTCAGCCTCCAACCGCAGTACGACTATTCGAACGGTGGGTCAGTGCCGCGTCTCACCGGCTACCAGTTCGCGAACTCCGTGACCGCGACGGTCCGTCATCTCGACGCTCTCGGCGGAGCGATCGATGGCGCGATCGCCGCCGGTGCCACGACGCTCGACTCGGTGGTCTTCCGGGTGAACGACCCGACGCGCGCCGAGGCGCAGGCTCGGACGGCGGCGATGGCCGACGCGCGGGCGAAGGCGGACGCGCTCGCGGCAGCGGCCGGCGTGACGATCTCCGGTGTCAGCTCGATCGCGGAGACCACCGCTCCGACGCCCATCCCGATCCCGTACCTCGGCGCAGCGGCTCCCGACAGCGTGAAGTCCGTTCCGACCCCCGTTCAGGCCGGGACGAACCAGGTCACGGTGAGCGTCGCCGTCGTCTACCGGATCCCCTGATCCGCCAGATGGGCTCGGGCTCCGCCCGACGCCCCTGACGCGGTCAGCCGTCCGGCACGGCCTCGAGGGGTCGCGCGGCGCGGCCCTCGATCGCGATCCGGGCGGAGACGATCCCGGGGAAGGCGGCGGCGTGGACCGCGGAGAGCCCGGTCGCGTCGTGACGGAAGAAGACGTACACGGCACGGCCGTCCTCGAGGAACGGGACGAGTCGCGCGGCCCATCCGGCGAGGTCCTCCGGCGAGTACGCCGTGCGCCGAAGGCGGACGTACAGCGACTCGCCGAGCGCCCGAATCGCCGGCGGCTCCTCGCCCTCGCGGTCCGTCGAGCACCACGCAGCGCCGATGGACGCAAGCGCCGCAAAGGTCTCGTCGACGGCCCAGGATGCATCCTCCGCCTCCACCGTGAGGGGCAGGTCGCGGGGCCATGACGTGATGAGCGCGGCGAGCCGGCCATCGTCACGATGGACGTGCCCGGGGATCCTGAACAGGACGCTGCCGAGTCGGTTCCCGAAGGTCCGATACGGCGATGTGAGCCACTCTGCGGCGACCGCCGGGTCGCGGAGGAGCGCCTGGAGGCTGCCACCCCGCTGCGCCTTGACGACGAACCTGAACGATGCGGGCGTCGCGGCCACCCAGCCGGCGACGGTCCGTTCCGTGGGCTGCCGGTAGAACGTCGCGTTGATCTCGCAGGCGGACAGGCGGCCGGCATAGAACCGGAGGAGGTCGGGTGGGCGGAGCCCCGGGGGATAGAAGCTCGGCGCCCAGCCCGGGTAGGCGAAGCCGCTCGTGCCCACGTACAGGCGGTCGATCGCCGGTGCGGCTGCGCCGACCGCGGGGCCGGCGGCCGGGATCATCAGGCTCGGCGGCGCTCCGCGGGCGCGTCGGTGTCGTCGTCGCACACGGAAGTCCCGTCCGCGGCGGCCTGGACGCGGAGTCCGCCGACGATCGTCTCGAGCGTCCGACCAAGGGCGGCGAGCTCGCCTGACGAGAGCGGCTCGAGGAAATACCGGGTGACGCCGCGGAGATGCGTCCGGGAAGCGTCCCTGAGCCGATCGAGGCCCGCGCTCGTGATGACCGCCTCGGCGCCGCGAGCGTCCGTCGAGCACTGCGTCCGAGCGACAAGGCCGTCCGCGACGAGGCGATCGACGAGTCGTGTCACGCCGCTCCGGCTCAGCAGGACACGGTCCGCGAGCTGGTTCATCCGGAGACGGCGATCGGGTGCGATCGCAAGCTGGATGAGCGCGTCGTACTCGGCGAGCGACATGGACTGCTCCGCGCGCAGCTCGTCGTCGAGGCGCCGGCTGATGAGCGCGTGCGCCTGGAGGAACGTCCGCCAGTCGTCGATGTTGGGATGGTCGAGGCCGATCTCGCGACTCGTCCGGGTGGGGGATTCGGTCATGGCCCCGCCATCATACGACACGGTCGCAATCGTTGACAATGCAACTAACGAGGCGTATGGTTGCTGGTGCAACGAGAGCCACGCCGGCGACGCCGCCGCGCAATCCGCCACCGAGCGGCAGGAGACAACGATGAGCACCTGGAAGATCGATCCGGCACACACGGATGTGAATTTCTCCGCCAAGCACATGATGGTCACGACGGTCCACGGCAAGTTCGCCGCCGTCGACGGCGCGATCACCCTCGACGATGCTGCCCCCGAACGCTCGAGCGGTGCGTTCCGCGTCGCCAGCGCGAGCATCACGACCGGCGTCGAGAAGCGCGACGGCCACCTTCGATCGGCGGACTTCTTCGACGTCGAGAACCACCCGTCGATCGTCTTCACCTCGACCGCCATCTCGCCCAACGGGACCGATCGGTACGCGGTGACCGGCGACCTGACGATCCGCGGCACCACTCGGCCCGCGACCTTCGATGTCGAGGTGCTCGGCTTCTACGCCGGGATGAACGGCCAGCGGCGGATCGGCCTGACGGCGACCACGAAGATCGACCGGGAGGCCTGGGGCCTTACCTGGAATGTCGGTCTCGAGGCCGGCGGCTGGCTCGTCGGCAAGGAGATCTCCATCGAGGTCGACGTCGCTGCGGACGAGGTGCCGGCCGCGGTGACCGGAGCGGCGGTCGTGGCCGCCTGAGCGCGGTCGGAGCGCGACGGACCCGGGAACCCAGGTCGCCTGAGAGGCGCGCTCTCACTGGTATGCAGAGGCCGCCTCCGATCGAGGCCGGCTCCGATCCGTTCGGAGCCGACCTTTCCACGTCCGCGAACGTCCGGCCCGGGGAGGCCGGCACCGAGGCGTCGGTCAGGTCTGCTACGTGATTGGCGGGAGGGCACGCGACGCCGGGCGATCCGTGACAATTCGAGCCCTTGGTGCGGGCACCGCGATCCTCGAAGTATCAAGCCGCTGGGACATCGCTCGGATTTGAAGGCGCGGGCAGTCAATCCGATCTAGCAGACCGCCGGGCATAGGTTACTTCGGCCGCTTCGGTCTGAATTCATGCGGTCGACCGGCCCACGTCCGCCGGATGGAGCGAGGACGAGATCGGCCATGGGTTCGAGCAGTTCTTGATGGCCCGATCAAGATGAAGAAGTGGGGGCTGAAGGGCGGGGCGTAGTTGCGACGCCATCGAGAAGCTGTTCATCGTGCGTGTGAACCGATGCATGCCCTTCCGGGTCCAGCTCGTCGAAGTAGGCCGCGACCCGCTCACGCGCCTCTTCGACGTGGGCCTCGAGCCGCCTGGATGCGAACTCAGGATCCCCGGTCTCGATCGCCTCGAGCAGTGCCTGGTGCTGGTCGGCGCTCGTTGCGAGCATCGGGTACGGAAGCTCATCGAAGTCGAGCAGCGTCTGGATCGCAGGAACATGTCGGACGAAGATCGCATGCAATCGGCGGTTCCCGCTTAGGGCGCATAGCCTTTCGTGGAATTGCAGATCGGCGCGGCGAACCGCCGGCACATCGGCGGTCAGTGCGGCGGTGCGAATCTCATCGACCGCGGCGCGAAGCTCCGCGACAGCCATGCGATCTCCACGAGTGGCCAGCAGGCGAGCAGCACGGCCCTCGATGGCAGCGCGGACATCGTAGATCTCGCGCACGTCGTTCCGGTTGAGGGTGACGACGAAAGCCCCCCGTCGCGGTTCCTCTTCGATGAGACCCTCGCCGACCAGAGTCTTGAACGCCTCGCGGACCGTGCCTCGACTTACTCCGAGTCGGGAGGCGAGCTTCGCCTCGATCAGATGGGTGCCGCGCCGAATGCTGCCAGAAAGGATCTGTTCGCGAAGGATGGCCGAGGCATCCTCGGCCAGCTTCCTCGGCGCCGCAAGAGGCGATAGATCCGGGAGGCCATAGTCTTCATCGCGCGGTGTCCTCCCGTCGCTGCCGCTGTAGGACGCGTCTCTGATCGGCATCGGTTCTCGGTTCCCCTACCTCGGCGCCGTCGGGCTCACTCGACGTCTCGGGTCGGGTGGCAGTGGGCGTGCTGTCGCCCAGGTCGGTCGACAGTCTACCATCCGGTAGCGCCCGGTTAACAGCACCCTTTCGATTTCATGAACAACGGATGTCACATGGTCCAGAACGTTGTCGCCGTGTGCGGATCTAACGACGGAAGACGCAGACGCTGGCGCTCGACAGCGGCGATCAGTCGCGAGTCGGCGTGACCCGTGCTCACGCCCCAGAGATGGTTGACGAGGTCGGTCAGCTGCGGCGTCGCGACTCGCGCATGCACGCCCGCACCCACCGGCAATCAGGACCGCATCGAGGTCGCCCTGCGAGTGCGCCGCTCGCGATCCGGTCGGGTTCGTCGATGGTACACTGTCGACCGTTGACTGACCCTTCGACCTCACACGGCGTGACCCACATCCGGCTCCGGGGTCGGCTGACCCGCGCCGACCGCCAGCAGGACCATTACACGCTCCTCGCGTTCGACGTCCGACCCGGCGTCGCCGCAATCCGGGTGACCCTCGATCACGATCCACCTGGAGACGCCGAGGATCCGACCCACGGGGCAGTCCTCGACCTCGGCCTGATCGGTCCGCCCCCGGAAGGCCTCGGGCCGCCGCCTTTCCGCGGCTGGAGCGGGAGCGAACGGCGGACGATCGTAGTTGGCAAACGCTGGGCAACGCCCGGCTACCGGCCCGGGCCGATCGAAGCGGGTCGTTGGCACGTCGTTCTCGGCCTCTATGGGATCCCGGTCGGCGGGTGCGAATACCGCGTCGACGTGGAGTTGCTCGACCTTGAATCGGCGGACCGAAGTGGCGCTCGCCTCGCACCAGACCCTAGCGTGGTTGAACCGACCGCGGCCACCGCGCACCGGCTTCCATCGAGGTCCAAGGTTCCACGCTGGATCGCCTGCGACCTGCATGCGCATTCGCTCCACAGCGACGGCGCGGAGGAGATCGCGACGGTGGCTGCGATCGCTCGGCTTGCCGGCCTCGAGGTCCTGTTCATCACGGACCACAACACGGACAGTCATGTCGCGGAGCTCGAGGCGTGCAGTGCCGCCGCTGGGCTCGTCCTGCTTGCGGGCGAGGAAGTAACGACCTACGGCGGCCACTTCAACGCACTCGGGATCCGCGGCTGGGTGGAGTTCCGACACACCAGCGCGGACCAAGTCCGCTCCTCCATCGACGCGATCCACGCTCAAGGTGGCTTGGCCTCGGTCAATCACCCCGAGAGTCGCGGTAGTCCGTGGACGTACGGGCCAGAACTTCCGTTCGATCTCGTCGAGGTCTGGAATGGACCGTGGCGCTCGGAGAACGCCGCCGCGCTCGAGTGGTGGGTGGTGCTCCTCGGTTCCGGGCGGCGGGTCACGGCCGTCGGCGGAAGCGACATGCACTCGACCGACCGACGGGGCCAGCCGGTCGGAACGCCGATCACCTGGGTCCTGGCCACAGCGACTGGTCGGGATGCGGTCCTGGACGGCCTGCGAGAGGGCCGGGTCATCGTTACCCGAGACGCGTCGGTCGCCCTTCCTGCCCTGCGGGTCATCGACCGGTCGGGGCAGGGCGCCGACATCGGGGCGACGCTCCCGGTCCGCAGCCCCATCGACGTGGTGTGGCAAGCCGACCACCAGGCCGGCCGGCGGCTCGAGATCCTGTCCCGCAGGGGTCAGGTCCTGAGCGCGGATCTTGGCTCCGATCGGGCGGCCGGTAGGGTCCGGCTCGACCGGCGAGCGGCGCTGGCGTCTGGCCATGTGCGGATCGAGATCCGCGACGATGAGGGCCCAATCGCATTCACTAATCCTGTCTTCCTGGAGGAATCCTGATGTCGATCGAGACAGGCGTCGCCTATTTCGACGCCCGCGCCAAGCGTCACTGGGAGCGGGATCTCGACGACATGGCGGCGACTGGGTTCAGCTACGTCGTCCACTGCGTCTCCGAGTTCGACCTGCGCTGGCAGAAAGAGTCCGTGCGCCGACTTGTCGCCGCCACGAAAGAGCGCGGGATGGGAGTATGGCTCGACCCATGGGGTGTCGGCGAGGTCTTCGGAGGCGAACCGTTCAGCCGGTTTGGCGCGTTCCACCCGGAGGCTCGACAGATCCGCTCCGACGGCGCGGCGACGAGCCACGCTTGCCTGAATCAACCGGTATTCCGTGACTTCGTTCGCGCCTGGGTGGATGACGTCGCCGACCTCGGCGGAGACGTCATCTTCTGGGACGAACCGACCTGGAGCATCGACGGGGTGACCGGGAACTGGTGCTGTCGGTGCGACCGATGCCGGGCCCTGTTCCAGGATCGGACCGGGGCCGAGCTGCCGGTAGAGTTGACCCCCGAGGTCCGCGAGTTCCACGAATGGTCGATGGCTGAGCTCCTGAGCGCCTCCTGCGAGTACGCCCGGTCGCGCGGCTTCCGCAACGCGATCTGTATCATGCCTCCCGAAGCCTCGAACCCGGGCTTCACCGACTGGGACGTGGCAGCGTCGATCCGCGGGCTCGACATCTTCGGGACCGATCCGTACTGGTACTCGTTCCGGGGCGATGCCGCCGAATACGTCGCCCGGCATGCTCGACAGACCGTCGAGGTCGCCGAGCGGCACGGCCTCGACCATCACGTCTGGATCCAGGCGTTCGAGGTGCCGAGCGGCCGCGAAGAGGAGATCGCGATCGCTGTCGATGCCGCAGTCGGTGCGGGTGCCCGCAACCTTGCGGTCTGGTCGTACGACGGGTGCTCCGCCATGTCCACCTGCGAGTGCGAACGCCCGGAGCTCGCCTGGGACGTTGTGCGGCGCTCGTTTCGCGGCCTGCGATGACCGCGATCCGGCTCCGGCCCTACTCGGCGGCTGCCGCGCCGCACATCGTCGCCTTGTGGGGCTTGGCCGTCGGCGATCCCTTCCCGCTCCGGGAGCCCGTCCTGCGCCAGTGCCTCGAGGGCAACCCGAGCGCTCGACTCGAAGACGCCGTGCTCGCCTGGGAGGGAGATCGACTTATCGGCTTCGGGTACGCCGGTCTCCACCGCCTGGCGGACCAGGAAACATCGGGTTTCCGCGCCCGCGGTCAGATCCACGCCGTCGTGGTCGATCCCGCTCGTCGTCGCCGCGGCATCGGACGGCGGATCGCGGGCGCGCTCGGGAAGCAGATAGCGGCCAACGGGGTCGACGTGGTCGAGGCGTCCGGCGGGATGTTCTACCTCTGGCCGGGTATCCCCGAGGATCTGCCCGGAGCGCTCGAGTTCGCCTCGGCCGTCGGCTTCGAGCTCGGCGACCGGTCGTGGGATCTGCGTGGGGACGTGACCGATCTGCGGATCGACCCAACGGCGAAGGACGTCCTCCAGGCGGCCGGTGCGGCGGTCGCGCCGGCAACCACCGACGATCGCGCCGCCATGCTCGGCTTCCTGTTCGCCGAGTTCGGCGGAGAGTGGTGGCACGAAACCCGCTGGTTCCTCGACCAGGGCGGCGACCCCACGGAACTGCTCCTCCTGCGCCAGACCGGTGGCCGGATCGTCGGGTTAGCCAGGATCCACGGCCCGGCGACGCGACCGATCGGGCCGCCCCATTTCTGGGCGGCCCGGCGCCCACTCAGGGCCGGCGGACTCGGGCCGATCGGGGTCGCGGCGGAGCTCCGTGGCCGTGGCCTTGGCCGCGCGCTGCTCGTGGCCGCCCTCGACGCGCTCCGTCGCCGCGGCCTGACCGACGTGGTGATCGACTTCACGTCCCTCCTCGGGTACTACGGTCCCCATGGCTTCAGGCCGTGGATCTCCTACCGCCATGCCCTCGCTCCGGTCGGACGGTTGGGCGGGTCAGGTTCCTCCGACCGATAGAGGGAGGCGATCACGTGACGGCTGCGGCGGCGTACCTGCGCCGGACGATCGAGGTTCTCGAGGTGATGGCCCGCGACGAGGAGGCCCAGATCGAGGCGGCGTCGGCCCGCGTCGCCGAGGCGATCAGCAGAGGTCGGCGCGTCTATGTCGCTGCCACCAGCCACGTCCTTCACACCGAGCTCTACCTGCGTGCTGGTGGCATGGCCGCAGTCCATCCGCTGGGCGAGACACCCGACCTCGCCCGGCCGATGCTTGACCTCGGCGCCGGCGTCCTTCGCGGCGACGGGCCGTTCGTCCCCGAGCCCGGGGACGTCGTGCTGGTCGGGACGAATGCCGGAACGGACGCGGGAACCGTCCAGGTGGCGCTTGCGGCGAAGCAGGCCGGCTGCACGGTCGTCGGACTGACTTGCGTCGCATACGAGCGCTGGCCCAAGGTGGTCGTCGAGCACCCGAGCGGGGCAAAACTGGTCGACCTGGCCGATATCCTCATCGACATCGGCGGGGTGGTCGGTGACGGGATCGTTGACCTGCCCGGCCTCGACACGGCCGTGGGACCTACCTCCGGGGTGGTTCTGTGCGCGGCCGCCTGGGCGATCCTCGTGGGCGCGGCGGAGCGACTGCTCGCCATCGGCTTGACGCCGATCGTCTATCGAAGCGTCCAGCTCCCGGGCGGCGAGGCCCTGTTCTACGAGCGGAAAGCCACCTACGAGGAGACGCGGCGCGGCGTCGTGGAAGCCGGTGCGACCGGATGAGCGAGCGCCCTCGGGAGGGCCCAAGGGCTGCGGCCGGGCGTGAGGTCGGCACCGTGGGGCGACTTCTGCGTCGGCTCGAGCGTGCCGGGCCGGCGATCATCGACCTAGCGGCGAGGTTGGTCGCGATTCCGTCCGACAGTCCCGCCCACGACGAGAGCGCCGTCGCTGAGGCGCTCGGGGCGGAGGCGGCACGGCTGGGCCTCGCGGCCGGCGAGATCGTGACCGCCCGCCCGAATCGCCCGAATTTGGTAATCCGGATGCCCGGCCAGGCTGCGGGCTTGCGCCTGATTTTGAACGGCCACATGGACACGAAGCCGGCCGGCGAGCGGGCGGACTGGCGACGCGATCCCACCACCGCCGAGGTGAGTGACGGCCGGCTCCACGGCCTCGGCGCAGCCGACATGAAGGGCGCCCTCGCGGCGATGCTCCACGCGGCCGCCGCGCTCGGCGCCGAGGGCCTTCCGGTGCGCGGCGAGCTCGTCCTCGTCTTTTCCGCGGACGAGGAGGCCTCCGGGACGTTGGGGCTTTCCCACGTCCTTGCGACGACCGGGCTCACTGCCGACGCGGCGTTGATCGGCGAGCCGTCCGGGATCGATGGACCGTTCGACCGGTTGGCGATCGGCGCCCGCGGCTTTCACGGATTCACGCTCCGCGCAACCGGTCGCCGACTCCACTCCGGGCTGGCCGGGACGGCGGCCGCCTCGCCGGATGCCATCCGGGCCATTGCCCGCGCCGTCGATCGGCTGCCGGCGGCGGTCGATTTCGGGCAGCCACGCACCGCGGGAATCTGGCTGGGACCCGATCTTGCCATCACCGGTCTTGCCGCGGGGATCTCGCCGGGGATGCTCCCGGGCGAGGCAGTCGCCCGAGGCGAGGTGCGGACGATCCTCGGCATGACTCGCCAGGCTACGGATCGCGCCCTCCGCGAGGCCCTGGCCCGAATCCCGGGCGTCGACGGGGGACTGCTTGGGGTGGAGCTTGAGTCCGAGTCGGAGGACTGGCCGGCCAGCGCCATCGACCCGACCGAGCCGATCGTCGGCGCGCTCGCTGGGGCGACCGCACGGGTAATCGGTCGCGCGCCCGATCTGTCGGTCTTCCCAGGTGCGACGGAGGCGCACCTGTTCGCCGCCCGCGGAATCCCGTGCGTGCCTGCGTTCGGGCCCGGCCGGCTGGCGGCGGCGCACGTCCCGGACGAGTCCATCGCGATCGAGGACCTCATCGCGGCCGCCCAGATCTACGCGCTGGCGATCGCCGATTATCTTGCCTGAGAACGACGTGCCGGCTCCGGAAAGAGTTCGTCCACAGCGACCGGACGCCCACGTCGCTCCGACTCGTAGATTGCCCCGACCACGGCGATACCGCGCCGGCCTTCGGCAGCCCCGACGATCGGCGGACGACGTTCCAGGATGGCGTCGATGAACTCGCGGATCTCCCGGCCCATCTCCCCCCGATCAGTCCCGGCGATGATCGTCGTGCCCTCGCCTGCGATGTCGACGGTCAGCTCATGCCAGGTCCGGTACCGGATCGTGCCGCGCGAGCCGTGAACCTCGATCTCACACCGTCCCGGCATCGGAACCTGCTCGGAATCGCGGTGGATCGGATAGGTCGCCTCGTTGACGAAGAGCGCAGCGATTGCCCCGCTGGCGAACGTCAGGACAGCCACACCGCCGTCCTCGACCCCGACGATACCCCGAGCATAGGTGGTCGTCCGACCGTAGACCTCGATGATCGGGCTCCCGATCAGCCATGCCAGCCGGTCGACGAGGTGGACCGCGTCGTGGATCAGTTCGCCGCCCCCGGACAGTTCGCGATCGTAGTACCACGCGGGCCAAGGGCTGTGCTCCCCGAAGGTGAAGACGTCCTGGGCTAGCATCGGCGTTCCCAGGCGACCCTCGTCGATCAGGCGCTTGGCCACGAGGAGCTCGGCATGGAAGCGGTGGGTGAAGGCGAGCATCAACGTAATCCCGGCTCTTCTGCAGGCAGCCTCGATCGCGTCGCAATCGGCAACGTTTGTGGCCATCGGCTTCTCGAGGAGGACGTGGACGCCGGCGCCCGCGGCTGCCTCCACGAATGGACGGTGGAGGGCCGTCGGCGTGCAGACGCTCAGAGCGTCCGGCCGCTCGCGCCGGAGCAGCTCTGCGAGGTCCGCGTACGGTCGCGCGCCGAACCGATCGGCGACAGCTGCGGTCCGCTCGGCGTCGCGTCCGACGAAAGCCACGATCTCGGCATCTGGTTGGGCCGCGTAGGCGACGGCGTGATCGACCCCGATGAAGCCGCCGCCAGCGATCGCGACACGGAGGGTCATCTCCGGGCGGCGGCTGGCGACCCGGCGGCGACCGCGCTGAGCGAGACGAGCAGGCGGTCGACCTCCTCGACGGTGTTGTAGTGGGTCAGCCCGACCCGGAGGACGCCGCCCGACGCGAACAATCCGAACCGCTCGATGAGCGCCTGGGCGTAGAAGTCGCCGTCCCAGGCGGTGATCCCCTGGCCGCCGAGCACCTCCGCAGCCTGGCGTGGCGAGCAGGCGTCGAGCGTCAGCGCGGCAGTCGGGGTCCGCTCCCCGAGGCGGGCCAGATCGGCGATGCCCCACACACGTATGCCATCGATCCGGGCCAGTCCGGACAGGAGCCTCTCGAACAGGCCCAGCTCGTAGGTGCGGATCGCGCGCATCCCGGTGTGCGTGTTGAGCCTGCGCCCGGTCCACCCGGAGAACTCCCTGGCGAAGCCATCACCGAACCGCACGCCAACTGAGGCGATGTACTCCACCGCGGCGAGCGCGCCGGCGATCCCCTCGAAGTTCTGGGTCCCGGTCTCGATCCGGTCGTGGGCCGGCCGGACCTTGTAGGCAGGGAGACGGTCGAGTACATCCGCCCTACCGTACGCGACACCGAGGTGCGGACCGAAGAACTTGTAGGTCGAGCAGGCGAGGAAGTCGGTGCCGAGAGCCTGAACGTCGATCGGCCCGTGGGGCGCATAGTGGACGGCGTCGACGTAGGTTAGAGCGCCGGCCTCGTGGGCGAGGCGGACGAGCTCAGCCACCGGGTTGATCGTCCCGATCGCATTCGAGGCATAGCCGAAGGCGACCAGCTTCGTCCGAGACGATAGCTTCCTCTGGAAGTCGTCCAGGTCGAGAGTCCCGTCCTCGGGCCGGATGTCGACCGTTCGGACTGCGAGCCCTCTGTCGGCCGCCATGGCCCGCCACGGCGACACATTCGCCTCGTGATCGAGGGTCGTGACGATCACCTCGTCGCCGGGCTTGAGAGTCGCCCCGATCGACCGGCTCAGGTGGAACGTGAGGGTCGTCATGTTGTAGCCGAACTTGATCTCCTCAGGGGATGTGGCGTTGAGAAGGTCCGCGAGCGCTGCGTGCGCCTCGGTGACGATCGCGTCGCTGCGCTGGCTCGTCAGGAAGGCCCCGCCATCGTTCGCGTTCGAGGTCCGGTAGTAACCGACGACCGCATCGATCACCCGCTGGGGTACCTGCGTTCCGCCCGGCCCGTCGAAGTAGGCAAGCGCCCGCCCGCCATGCTCGAGGTTCAGCGCGGGAAACTCCCGCCGGAGCGCGGCGACATCGAAGTCGGTCATGCGTTGAGTCTCCCTGCGTCGGTCTTGGCCGTCTGTTTGTAGCGATCGTGCCACTCTGGCGAGCCCCATGCGACGATGCGGACGGGATCGATTCGGATGAGACATCGGGGCCACGCACGAGTGGCTTCGACGTAGGTGAGACCGGCCGGGCCCTCATAGCGCTCGCCCATCGCCAGGGCGATCTCGAGCATCCGGCCTGCGAGCGGCCCCGGTCCGTCGACGATCGTCGCGCGGCCGCGAAGCTGGACCCGCAGGTCCGGATCGTCGTCGGCCACGACCGATAGGCCGACGCGGGCGTCGCGCCGGATGTCTTGGACGAAGCGCGCCTCGGCCCGGGCGACGAGCCATGCCGCCTCGCCGTCCCAATCGTGCCAGACGGGGACGATCGCTGGGTAGCCGTCCGGGTCGACGGTGGCCAACCGGGCGATGAGCGAGCGCCGGAGGAGCTGGTCGATCTCCGACCGTGCCAAGGCGCCCGTGCCGTCGGGTCCGGTCATGAGATGGACGGCGGAACGGCGAGTCGGGCGATCCGCTCCATGGCGGCCCCGATGTGGCGGGCGGCGTCGGACAGAACCGGCGCGAGATGTCCGGCGAGGAGTCGTTCCGGCCGGTGGGTCGCGAGACGCTCGACGCTTCGCAACGTCGACTGCACGTCACAGTCCCACGTGTCCTGAAGTAGAACCCGTCCTTCCGGGAAGAGCGCGTCCCCGCTGAACGCGGTGACTGCCCCGTCTATCTCAGCGACGAACGCCACATGGCCCTCGGCGTGGCCCGGAGTGGGAACAACCAGGAAGCGGATCATGCCGAGTTCGACACCTTCCTCCGCGTCAAGCACCAGTTCGACCTCGCACGGCTCGAGGTGATAGTCCAGCGGATAGAGTCCAGCCACGCGAGCTCGATCTACGCTCGTTGCCACCTCGTCGCCCGCGGCGAGCCAGCCGGCGACCTGTCCGGAGGCACCGACCTGGATGCCCGGGATCGCACGCCGCCAAGCGGCCGCCCCGCCAGCGTGGTCCGCGTGCCCGTGGGTCAGCAGGACCCAGCGGATGCCCCCAGGCGCCAGACCGTCCGCTCGAACCTCGGCGAGGATCCGGTCGACACTCCTGCCCGCGCCAGCATCTACGCATGCGAATCCATCGCCGGTATCGACCAGGTAGACCTGGGAGTCGATCGGATCGGTCGTCGCCCAGCCAGTCTCACCGCCGCCGACCAGGTAGATCCGATCTGTCAGTCGCATCGAGCCAACGCTATGGGCTGATCGGTAGACTGTCAACCGCCGACCACCTCAACCGCCGACCACCTCGGCCCACCGGAGAATCAGATGCCAGCCTGTCGTGTCGCTGCACGGACCGCGGCGTCGCGCGCCGCCACCGCCAAAGTCGGCAGGTTCGAGTCAACTGCGTCGAGGCCAAGGCTGACGCAGGCCCGGATGGCGACTTCGTCGTCCGCGGTCCCGCCGGCGACCAGGAGATCTGCCCGGTGAAGTCGCCGGATGAGGTCAGGTTGGCACGATATCCAAGGCATGTTGACCCCTGTGGCGAGTGCGTCGCGGGCCAACGCGACTGGGTCCGCGTCGGGTGCCCCGCGGCCCACGATCAGGAGACGGGGGATCGTGGGATCAACGCCGGCGGCAGCCTGCAGCTCGACAGCATCGAACGAGCACACAGAGAGACCGTCCCGGGCTTTGCTGGCTGCGATCGCCCGTGCTATCGCGGCGCCGGTCGCAGATCCCTTCGCCTCGATCGTGGCGCCCAGAGTGCGGTGTGCCTCGAGCCAGGACAGCAGCTCGGTCAGCGTCGGGATCCGCTCGCCGGCGAAGTCGGGGTCAAACCAGGTGCCCGCGTCGAGCCGAGCGAGCGTGGCTGCGGTCGCGCTCGCCACCGGGCCACGGCCGTCGGTCGTCCGGTCCAGATGATCGTCGTGGACCACGACCGCCACTCCGTCGCCCGTGAGCTGCACGTCGAGCTCCACGTAGTCGACCCCGGCTCGGACCGCGCGCTCGAACCCGGAGAACGTGTTTTCTGGCGCCTCCCCGGCTGCTCCTCGATGGCCCCCCACCCGAAGTCCGGCCCCGACCGCCCGCCAGTCCAACGTCAGCTGCTTCCTGCAAGGAAGATCGTGCAATGAGACCTGCCAGGCCGATCGCGTTCGCTCACCGGGGCGCCTCGGGATACGCTCGGGACAACACGCTGGAGGCGTTCGCGCTGGCCCTGCGCCAGGGCGCGACCGGCATCGAGTCGGATGCCTGGCTCAGCGGAGACGGCGTGACCGTCCTCGTCCACGACCGGACCATCCGGCCGCCGGGCCGCCGGATCGACGTGACCCGGACCACGGCCGCAGACCTCGCCCGGTGGGGCGTGCCGACGCTCGCCGAGCTGTACGCTTCGTGCGGGACCGGCTTCGAATTGTCGCTCGACCTCGAACATCGTGAGGTCGCGTTGCCTGTGCTCCGCGCCGCTGAGGCTGCCGAGGCGGCCGGGAGACTGTGGGTCTGTCACGATGACCTCGACCTGCTGGCCGAGCTGCGGGCGGCCAGTGGGGCTGTCCGGCTCGTCTGTTCCACGCGCCCCCGCCGAATCCCAGAGGGGGTCGTCGGCCGGATCGACCGGCTCGCCCAACTCGGCATCAACGCCCTAAACATGCATTGGCGAGACTGGTCCGTCGACTGGGTCGAGTGCTGTCACACCAACGGGATCGCGGCGTTCGGCTGGGACGCACAGGAACCCTCGACGATGGCCCAGCTGCTCGCGTTCGGGATCGACGCCATCTACTCGGATTACCCCGATCTTCTCGTAGCAGCGATCGGGTGAGTCCTGGCGGGCAACTCCACCACGCCCGGGCGTGGAGTCGGAGGTCGCCTGTGGTTCTTTCGCGGCACGAGGGATCCCTTGAACGGCGAATGCCTGGACGACCAGCAGGTTGAAATCGACCTACTGGGAAGAGCGCGACGGTCGAACCGTTCAACGCGACTGGGTGGCGTCCCGGATCCACTCCGGTCCGGGCGGTTCCTCCACGAGCAGACGATGCACGGCCGGCATCGCCGCCGCGATTCCGGTGCCTCGCGATGGATCAGCCACAACGACCCAGGGTCCCCCTGCCGCGTCGGACACGCGGACGCCGGCCTCGCGGGCGATGAGCCCACCCGCAGCGACATCGACAGCCCCGAGTCCGGACGCCTGGAAGACGCCGTCCAAGCGCCCGGCGGCGAGGTACGTGAGGCTCAGCGCCGTGCTGCCAAGAGTTCGCACGGCCCGCACGCGAGATCGGAGGGCGTCCACGCGGTGCGCACCCGCGGGAGTATCGGCGTCGCCAGCGTCGGCGGCCACGACGGCATCCGCAGAGCGTTGGAGCCGGCGAGGACGACACGACTCGTGGTTCGGCTCACGCCATGCACCGCGACCCGCCACGGCGGCGAAGGTCTCCTCACGCAGCGGATCGTGAATGACGCCGAGACGGACCTCGCCGTTGCAGGCGAGGGCGATGCTGATACACCAGAAGGGGATGCCTGAGGCGTAGTTGATGGTGCCGTCAAGCGGATCGACCAACCACGTCCGCCCATTGTCGGGGCCGCGGCCTGCGATGAAGCCTTGCTCTTCACCGAGGCGATGATCTCGAGGAAAGGCTTGCGCGAGCTGCGCGAAGATGAGCCGCTCGGAGGTCAGGTCCCACCGCGTGACGACGTCATGGGGGCCCTTACGGCGGTGCCGCCCAGGAGCCCGGAACCCATCGCGCACCAGGACTCCTGCCATCCGGGCGGCGTCAAGGGCAACCCGAAGGTCCTTCTCGGGGTCAGCGGCCATCGGGGGTTCTCCTCGTACCACGTGGTGGCAACAAACCGTGACACGCCGCTGCCGCGCTTTTGTTGGGGTGTCGTCCGCGCCGTCGATGGGGATCGGCCCTAGTCCAGTCCGTCGTGGAGCCTCTTGCGGCGAGCCTCCGCGGGTCCCTCCTCGGCGCCGTTGGCGTATGCTAGAGTACCGACGCGTCGGTGGACCGTCAACGGTCGACCATTTCCAGTAGAGTCTCCCACACTGCCGGTAGGGAAGCGTCGGAGGATGCTCCTCATGGATCGTGCCATGAGTCTCAAGCCGCGGTTCTCGCGGGCGCGTCGCGGTGTTGGCGGCCAGCCGGCTGGTAAACAATCGTCACGCCCACTTCCCTCCCGGCGGCGCCGCATGGGCCGACAGACCCGACGCAACCTTCTTGCTGGCCTGCTGTTCATCTCGCCTTGGCTGCTCGGATTCTTCGGACTCTACGTCTACCCTGCGCTGGCTTCCCTCTACTACAGCTTCACCGACTTCAAGATCCTGGCCGCCCCGCGCTGGGTCGGACTTGACAACTACCAGGCGATACTGAACGACCCCCTCTTCTGGAAATCGCTCTACAACACCGCCTACCTGACACTCCTTGGCGTTCCCCTGGCAGTGCTGTGTGCGCTCGTGATCGCCCTCCTCCTCAACGTCAAGAGAATCGTCGGTCTGTCGATCTTTCGCACGATCTTCTACCTGCCCGTCGTGCTGCCGACAGTGGCGACGGCAGTCCTTTGGATCTGGCTCCTGAACCCCCAGTACGGTCTCGTCGATCAAGCCCTGGTCGCAGTTGGCCTGCCCCAGCCATTCTGGTTCTATGACCCGGACTGGGCCAAGGCGGGGATCATACTGATGACCATTTGGGGGGTCGGCGACGTGGTAATCATCTATCTGGGGGCCCTCCAGGGTGTTCCACGTGAGCTGTACGAGTCGGCGGAGGTCGAGGGGGCAGGAATCTGGGCCAAGGTCCGTCACGTCACGGTGCCCCTGATCAGCCCCGCGATCCTCTTCAATCTGATCACCGGCGCCATCGGAACATTCCAGTATTTCACGCAGGCCTACGTCGTGAGTCAAGGCACTGTCGGCACCGGTTTCGCGGCGGTCGGCGGGGTTGGAAACTCACTTCTCTTCTACGGCCTGAATCTCTACAACTACGCGTTCCGCTACTTCCAGATCGGGTACGCCTCTGCGCTTGCGTGGATCCTCTTGCTCATCATCCTGGCATCGACTCTTGCCCTGCTCTGGGTCTCCAGACGACGCGTCTACTATGGCGGTGAGCGGTGAGCGGACGATGAGGCTGCGAGCCATGACCGCGAACCCCTTCACGCTGCGACTCCGCAAGGACATCAAACTCATGCGGATCGCCACGTACGCGGCGTTGGTAGGCCTCAGTTCGCTCTACCTGATGCCGCTGCTATGGATGATTGGGACATCGCTCAAGGCTGGACCGCAGTCCATCGCCTCGCCTCCGATCTGGATCCCTTCGCCGTTCGTGTGGCAGAACTACCCTGACGCGCTCAGCCAGATCGATTTTCCCCTCGCGCTGCGTAACAGCCTCCTCTATGCGGTCCCATCCGTGGTGTTTTCGGTGGCTTCGTGCAGCCTCGTGGCGTACGGCTTCGCCCGCATCGCGTGGCCTGGTCGCAACATCGTCTTCGTGGTGCTCCTTGCCACGATGATGCTTCCAGGACAGGTCACCTTCATTCCGCTCTACGTCATCTTCGCAAAGCTCGGCTGGGTGAACACGTTCCTGCCCCTGGTCGTGCCAACGCTGTTCGGCAGCCCATTCTTCATCTTTCTGCTGCGTCAGTTCTTCATGGGGATCCCATCTGAGTTGTCCGACGCAGCCCGTATCGATGGCGCAAGCGAGCTGCAGATCCTCTGGCGGATCGTGCTGCCGCTCTCGAAGCCTGCGCTCATCACGGTCGCGCTCTTCACCTTCATCGACAAATGGGGCGACTTCTTCGGGCCCCTCATCTACCTCCAGAGGCCCGATCTATACCCGCTGTCGTTGGCGGTGCAGACGTTCCAGTCCGCTCACAAGACCGACTGGCCACTCTCCATGGCGGCCGCGGTCGTCATTGCCGCTCCTCTCGTCGTCATCTACTTCTTCGCCCAGCGCCGATTCATCGAGGGCATCACCTTCACAGGTCTGAAAGGATGAAAGGAGGGCCGCGGCCCGAATGACCAGGAGACGCGCGACCGCCGCACTTGGTATCCCACATCCGAGGAGGCATTGTTGTCATGCACCGGAAACTGAAGTGGCTCTCGTTCCTATCCGGAGTCGCTCTCCTCTCCACCGCTTGTAGCGGGGGCCTCAGTAGCCCGAGTCCCACGGCTGGCGGACCTTCTGCTGCCCCGTCGAGCGCCGGCCCGGCGGTAAATCTCGTCCTGCGCTACTGCTGGTCAGGCCAAGGCGAAGTCAAGGCCATGGAGTCGATCATCAAGGCCTTCAATGCATCGAATCCCAACATCCAGGTCCGGGGCATCAGCGGATCGATCGCTCCCCAGCAGATTGCCGCAGCCGTTGCCGGCGGCGCGCCTCCGGACATGGTCATCACCTGCAACAACGACCCGGTGCCGGGCTTCGCTCATGACGGGGTCATTCTTCCACTGGGCGACCTCCTCACGCAGATCAATGCGAACACGGGCGATATCTTGCCCTCGTCGCTCGCGTGGGTGACGTACCAGGGCAAACTCTATGGCTTGCCCTTCCTAGAGGACACGTGGGGCCTCGCCTGGAACACCGATGAGTTCAAGGCTGCGGGCCTCGATCCGACCAAACCACCGACGACCCTTGACGAGCTCTGGACTTACGCGCAGAAGCTGACCATCTACAACGCCGATGGGTCGCTCAAACAGGCTGGGTTCATCCCCAACTACCCGGGCACGAATCTGGTCGAGTTGAGCCAGCTCTTCGGATGCAAGATCTACGATGACGCCAGCAAGAAGATCACGGTCAACAGCCCAGCGTGTGTGAGCTTCTACAACTGGTACAAGCGGTACTACGACACCTACAACAAGCACGGCGAGCTGACCAAGCTCATCGCCAGCAAGGGATCCGAGGACGAAGACCTCTTCTACACTGGCAAGGTGGCGATGGGCCTGTTCGGAGAATGGCTGCCGGGGGCGGCCTATGCGCCACACTTCGCGCCGAATCTCAACTACGAGACCGCCGCCTTTCCTAGCAACGATGCGACCATGTATGGCGCTGGGTACGTCAACGGAAACGCCTTCTTCATTCCCAAGGGTTCGAAGAACCCAGCTGCGGCGGCGACGTTCGGGATGTACCTCATGACGGACGCGCCATCCCGCACCATGGCCATCCAGAACGCCAGCGTTCCGGAGCTAAAGTCGCTGGTGTCTGATCCGCAGCTGACGTCAGTCGCGCACTTCGGGACGTTCCTGAAGATCGCGAATAACCCCAATACCTGGACCAACCCGATGATTTCCCAATGGAGTGAGCTCCACGATGGGATGGCATCGGCGCTGGATAGTGTCCTGACCGGCGGTGTCCCAGCACAAACTGCCCTCGATGCTCTTGCCACCAAGATCCAGGGGGAGATCAACTCGAACGGTCCATAAGAGGGAATCAGGCCACGTTAGTACGCTGAGCGGGCTGGCAGCCGCCGGTCCCGCTCAGCTTGCGATCCGTCCGTCGAACGACGGCAACTGCTGCATGTGCTGCGTGCCAGTATCGAAACCGCAGCTCGAGGGTGCCGCCGGCCTTCGCCCGCCGAGGGGACGAAGGTCGTCGTCACTCCGAACTGGCGCCCACCATCGGAGAGCACCATGTCCGGTGAACCGCGCGCCGCGATCGTCGCCGCCTCAGCGCCGGTCTGCTTCGGGGTCAACGAGGTCCTGCCGCCGGATGCCTGGCTGCCGGAGCCGACGGCGGTCGTCGAGGCGATCGCTGGCCTCGGATATCGAGGGACCGAGCTTGGCCCCCCCGGCTACCTCGGAACCGGGACGGAGGTGCGCGAGCGACTCGGGGCCCATGGGCTCGAGCTCGTGGGTTCCTTCCTGCCGATGCACTTCAGCCGCCAGTCGCAGTTCGATGACGAGCGCTCGTGGCTCGTCGACAGCCTCGCGATCCTCCGCGAGGGGTCCTCGCTCGATCGCCCGTATGCCGTCCTCTCCGACGGTTTCGACGAGCCCGCGCGGATGGCATATGCGGGCCGGATCGCTGAACATCCGGAGGCGTGGCTCCCGCCCGACCGGTTCGCGACGCTCATGGCGAACCTCCGCCGACGGGGATGCGTATTCCGCTGAATCCGATCACCCATTCCGGGGTTTT
>JADMIG010000021.1 GCA_015478725.1 Chloroflexota bacterium
GAAGGGTCGTGACAGGCCCCGATCAGGCCCGCCGGGCGCTGGAAGTTCGGGCTAGCCTGGCGGGCTCGGCTGAGCCGACGCGGGAGGTGACGGCGTCGGCGGCGGCAACGGGAAGGCGATGGCGAGCAGGGCCGCGGCGAAGACGTCCGGGCTCACCCGGTCCTGGTTCGTCACCACGGCGATGCTGAACCCCGAGTCGGGCAGGTAGCGGATCGATGCCCCGGCACCGATGAGCCGACCGCGGTGGCCGAGGGTGGGTCGGCCGCCGAGTGAGACCTCCTCCACGCCGAGCCCGTACGGCAGCTTCGATCGCGCGCGCAGGCTCTGCGAGTCGTCGAGCATGGCCGCGAGCCCTGCCGGCTGCAGGACCGATCCGCCGTACAGCCGGCGCGCCCAGACGGCGAGGTCGCCGGAGCTCGCCGCGATCGCACCGGCGCTCCCCGCCGCCGTCACCACGGAGGTGAACGGCGAGATCGTCGTGCCGTCGGATTGGCTGACCGTGCGGATGCGCGAACCCCAGCCGAGTACCTGGTAGGAGGTCGCGACGGTCCCGCGCGCCGGCTCGGCACCCTGGACGAAGGTCCTGGCGAGCTGCAACGGATCGAAGAATCGGCGCCGCAGCTCCATCGCGACGGACCTTCCCGTGACCTGCTGCACGATCTGGCCGAGGAGCACGTAGTTCGAGTTCGAGTAGTGCCAGCAGGTTCCGGCGGCGCAGTACGGCGACCGCATGTAACCAAGGGCGCGGGCCGGCGTCCAGACCCGCTGCTTGGCGGCGAGGATCGCCGTGTCGATCGTCGGGTTCGAGAAGAAGTCGTACAGGCCGCTCGTGTGGTCGAGCAACTCGCGGATCGTCACGGTGGCTGGCACGCGGGCCGTCGGCAGCCACCGGACCACCGGATCGTCGAGCGACAGCCGGTTCTCGTCCACGAGCTCGAGAACGAGGGTGGCGAGGAACGTCTTCGAGACGCTGCCGACCGAGAACGCCGTGCCGGCGACGACCGGCACATGGCGCTTGACGTCGGCCCAGCCGTTCACCCCGGTCCAGCTCCGGCCATCCGGCCAGATGATCGTGACCGACACACCCGGCACGTGGTACTGGACGCGGAGAGCGTTGAGGCGAACCTGGAGTGCGTAGGCCGGGATCGGCGTGGGAAGCGGCGTCGGCGTCGGTGCAGGCACCGTGGTGGGGTTCGTCGACGGGGCCGGCGAGGCGCTCTGATCCGCGACCGCGGCGACGGCGCCGGAGGAGAGCATCCGCGGCGGACCGCCCGATCCGATCCCCGCGGCGATGACGGCCGCGAGCGCGACGAGCCCGAGGCCGAGCCAGGTGGCGTGGCGTCGTACGGGGGTCTGGCGGCGTGGGCCTCGGGACGGGCGGGCATGCGCCATGACGACAAGGGTACAGGGTCGCGTTCGACGTGCTCGCCGACGAGGTCCGGGTGCGTCTGGGGGACGTCGGCCGCTCGTCCTCCGACCGGGTCAGGGCAGGAGCGAACCGCGGTCCCGGGCCGCGATCGGGCGCCGGGTGGGCGCCCAGCGCTCGATGGCCTCGGCGTCCCAGACGGGACCGTCCCTGAACGTGACGATCGGCTCCGGAAAGGCGTCGTCACTCCGCCGCACGAACTCCAGAAGCGCCGGGTTGATCCGCAGTTCGCGCGCGATGTCTTCCCGTGACCTGAGGTCGAAGCCGATCAGGGGTGGCTTGGCTCTGGCGCGGCGTTCGATCGCCCGCATGGGTGGATCGCTCCCGACGAACGGCTCCGGGTTGCCTCCGCCGGTGTCGGTCAGGAACGATTCGTTGCGGTACCGGATCACCCAGGCGCCGTCCTGCCGCCCCTCGACGGGATCGAGGAGCAGGTACACGCGAACGAGTCTCGGGTTGATCGCCACGACAGATAGCATGCGCCAGCGCCTCGCTCTGTCAAATCCGACACCCACAGAGGACCATCGATCCACGATCCATCAGCCCGGGCCCCAGGACTATCGATCTATAGGGTGCGGACCATCCGATCGCTACCGTGCCAGCAGATGGTCCGGATCCCGACGGCCGACCAGGCGAACTCGAGGCGCTCACCCGCGTTGCTGGCGCTCGTGTTCGGCGTGTTCCTCTTCATCATCGGCGTCACGGCGACCGGACAGTCCATCCTCGTGTCGTCACACCTGACCACCCAATCGCTCGCGGCGGTCGTCGGCGACGACGCCTCCCTCGTTCGGATCCTCGTCAACAGCACGCTCGTGCCGGCGGATCTCGATCCGGCGACCCTCACGTCCGCGCGCGCCGCCGTGCTCCAGTCGGAGCTGGCGGTGGTCGTGAGTCGGGGGAACCTCCTGCGGCTCGATGTGCGCACGCCAGGCGGTGCGCTCCTGTTCGCGAGCGATGCCTTCGCCGCCTCCGCGACGTCCTCGGCCGACTTCGCGACGGCAGCGGCAGGATCGACCGCCGCGAGCATCGAGCCAGCGACCGATCCGCGGTTCGGTACGTCCCAGATCCTCACGGAATCGCTGCCGATCACCTCCGGCGGGACGGTCCAGGCCGTCCTCACGGTCACCCGCGACGCGGAGCCGGTGCTCGCGAGGATCGGCGCGGCTCGGCAGGAGATCGTCCTCCTCACCCTGTCAGCCGCCGTGGTCGTGGCCGTCATCCTGTACCTGATCTTCCGATCCGCGCACCGTCGACTGCAGCGTCAGACCGTCGCCCTCGTCGAGGCTGCCCGCCGCGACCCTCTCACCGGCCGGCTCAACCATGGCGCCCTCGTCGGCTCGCTCGCCAGCAGCGTCGAGGCCGCTCGGGCGGAGGGAGGAGCGGTCGAAGTCGGGCTCATCGATATCGACAACTTCCGCCTTCTCAACGACACGCACGGGCATGGCGCAGGCGACGCCGCCCTCCTCGAGTTGAGCCGGATCCTCAGCGACTGCGCCCCGGAGGGCTCGATCGTCGGCCGCTATGGACCGGACGAGTACCTCGTGATCTCGAAGCCCGGCGTCGTGGCCGCACTGCGGCCGGCGTTCGATCAGCTCCGATCGACACTGACCGAGGTGAGCATGCGATACGGCGACTCCGAGCAGCTGCCACTGACCATCAGCGCCGGGATCTGTTCGTTCCCGCTCGACGCCGACTCGGTGACGGGCCTCCTCTCGATCGCCGCCATGACCCTCGGCGAGGCGAAGGGCAGCGGCGGGGATGCAATCCGGGTCGCCGAGGCGGCCGGGGCGACGCGCGCCTTCACCAAGAGCTTCGACATCCTCCAGGGGCTCGTGATCGCGATCGACACGAAGGATCGGTACACGAAGCGCCACTCCGAGGACGTGGCGCGCTACGCTGACTTCCTCGCCGACCGACTCGGGCTGGGAGCGGAGCTCCGCCAGGCGATCCATGTCGCTGGGCTGCTCCACGATGTCGGCAAGATCGGCATCCCGGACCAGATCCTGCGCAAGCCTGCAAAGCTCACCGCCGAGGAGCAGGGCGCCGTCCAGCAGCACGTCGCCCTCGGCCACATGATCGTGCGCGACCTGCCCCACCTCGAGCTCGTCAAGGCAGGGATCCGGTTCCATCATGAGCGCTGGGACGGCCGGGGCTATCTCGATCGGCTCGAGGGCGAACAGATCCCGCTGATCGCGCGGCTCCTGGCCGTCGCCGACGCCTTCTCGGCGATGACGACCACCCGCCCCTATCGCAAGGGGATACCGGTCGACGAAGCACTGGTCCGCCTCGAGGACAGCGTCGGCACGCAACTCGATGAGGAGCTCGTTCGGGCGTTCGTGTTGGGGATCCGGACCGCGGAGGATCCTCCGCTGCCGGACATGGACGTCTGGCGCGCCCGGATCTGGACGCCGAATGACCGGGTCGCCTGAATGAGCGGGCCCCGCGACGGCGAACTCCGACGTGCCGGGATGGCGGGACGCCTGGCGATCGTCACCGGCCTCGCCTGGGCCTTGCTGCTCGTGGCACTCCAGCCCGCGATCGCTGTCTCCGATGCCGCCGGTCCTGTGCTCCTTTCGCGCACTGCCGCCGCAAGCCCGTGTGACCAGGGAGTCGGCAATCACTTCGGCAACAAGTGCTCGCCCAGCCCGACGGCGACGGCGAGCCCCACGGCGACGGCAAGCACGACACCGACGCCCAGCTCGACCCCTGGCTCGACGCCCAGCCCGACCCCTGACTCGACGCCCAGCCCGACACCGAGTCCGCGCCCCACGCCACGTCCCACGCCGAGCCTGACGCCGCGTTCATCGGGGAACGCCTCGTCCGTCCCAACGGCCTTTCCAGGCATCTCCGCCGCCCCGTCGTCCGAGGCATCGATGCCCGGACCGCTCCTCGCCCCTCGAACGGCGAGCTTTCGAACTCCCGAAGACACCGAATTGGCGGCCAGCGCCTCCGAGCTCCTTGGCAACGTCTCCTCGGTTGCGGCCGGCGCGCACGTGACGCTGACTTCGGACGTCGGCCATGGACTGCTCCTGCTCGCGCCCGACGGTTCGTTCACGTACCGGCCCGACCAGGGCTACGTCGGGCCGGATTCCTTCCGATACGTGCTGACCCTCGGGGAGCAGACAAGCGCGGCGGCTGAGGTCACGATCGACATCTATCTCGTCGACGCGCCCCCTGCCGGTCCCGCGGGGGGGTTCACGATCGGCTCGATTTCCCGAGGAGGGCCGGGGTCACCGGACGTCACCTTCGGCTCGCTCGGACCGCTCTCGTTCTCCTTCGTGTGGCTCATCCCGAGCCTCGTCGTCTCGGTCCCCGGGCTCCTCCTCATCGTGCTGATCGGAGCACAGATGATGGTCGGCGCCGCATGGCTCCCGATCGTCCGGCGAAACCTCGGTGACTTCGGGTTCGGCTCCCGCCGAGCGACATAGGGCTCGCGGTCCCCGGCACGGTCCGCCGCTCCCGTCGAGGGTTCGGCCATCGTCGCGCCCGCGTACTCATTTCGGGCGAAACCCCGCCGACGTGAACGTGGTATGCATGCCGCGATGGGACGTCGGTCTTCTCCTCCTGGGACGTACCCGGCGGCTGCCGGCGAACACCTGCGGTACTCGAGCGACAGTGACGCGGGGATCGTCCGTCGCCGGGTCGGCCGCGGATTCCGGTACTGGCAGCACGACGAACCTGTCCGGGACCCCTCGGTCCTGGCGAGGATCCGTGGTCTGGCCATACCGCCAGCCTGGCGCGATGTGTGGATCTGCCCTGACCCGCGCGGCCACCTGCAGGCCGTCGGGCGCGATGCTCGAGGACGAAAGCAGTCGCGCTACCACACCGCATGGCGGCGGGGGCGGGACGAGATGAAGTTCAGTCGTCTTGCCGCTTTCGGCCGCGCGTTGCCACGGATCCGGCGCCGTGTGGAGGCCGATCTCGTGCGCCCCGGCCTCTCGAAGGACAAGGTCCTGGCCACCGTCGTGCGGCTCCTCGAGACGACGGCGCTGCGAGTCGGCAATGAGGCGTATGCCCGCTCGAATGGATCGTTCGGCCTCACCACGCTGCGGAATCGGCACGTGACGCTGACCAGCGGAGCGCTTCGCTTCCGCTTCCGGGGCAAGGGTGGGAAGGTCCACGAAGTGGGGGTGCGCGACAGGCGCCTGGCGGGCATCGTGGCGCGGTGCGAGGCGTTGCCCGGGCAGGAGCTCTTCCAGTACATGGACGAAGCGGGCGATCCTCGGCCGATCGAGTCGGCCGACGTGAATGCCTACCTGCGAGCGGCCGCCGGCATCGAAGTCACGGCCAAGGACTTCCGCACGTGGATCGGCACCCTCGTGGCGTTCGACGAACTGCGGCGGCGACCCGGTCAGGCCGCCGAGCGACCGCGCTCGGCGCTCGCGCGATCCGTGGGAGTCGTGGCGGGGGTCCTCGGCAACACCCCGGCGGTCAGTCGCCAGAGCTATGTCGCCCCGGTCGTCGTCGAGGCCTACCTGGACGGCTCACTGCCGCAGGGTCGCCGGCGGCGGGTGGATGCCGCTGGGGGCGGGCCCGGCGCGTTCGGGCGATCCGAGGAGCTGGCTCTCGTTCGCCTTCTCGAGGGGGCGGCCTCGAGGGCGGGGACTGCCTCCTGAGCTGCGCCCGACTGAGTGACCGCGTCAAACCCTTCGAGAAAGACTGGGCGAGTTCTCGAGAAGCGCGAGAGCCGGCCCGACGGGCCGGCTCTCGCTGACAGCACGAGGGAAACGGTCAGCCGGGCAGGACGGTCCGTCCGAACGCCTGGTTGATGATGATCTGCGCGGAGGCGTACCAGGCCGCGATCGCGGTGAGGAGGCCCAGATAGCCGCCGATCTTGGTGATCGAGTCACTGCCCTGATAGGCCCCGATAGCCAGGAACAGGAAGGTGATCCACAGGAGCAGGAACACGAGCATCACCGGACGGGCGTGCTTCAGGGTCGCGATCCACATGTAGAAGGTGAAGATGCCCCAGGCGAGCAGGTAGGTGCCGATCGCGCCTGACGCGTCAGCCGACTTCAGGCTCCCGGCGAAGAACCAGACGAAGGCGGCATAGCTCAACCAGAAGGCTCCGTACGAGCTGAAGGCGGTCGCGCCGAACGTATTGCCGCTCCTGAACTCCCACATGCCCGCCAGCAGCTGTGCGAGGCCGCCGTAGGCGAGTGCGAGAGCGAGCACGACCTCGACCGAGCTGCCACCGATGAGACCGGCGTTCGTCATCGACAGGACGAACGTGGTGAGGGCGAATCCGGCCAGACCGAGCGGTGCCGGATTCGCCTCCCTTATGGCGGCGACCGGGGCGGTGCCGGCCCCCGGTAACGTCTGCGCTTGCGCCACGCTCCGACTCCTTTCGAGTCAGGGTTCGGGTGCGGACCCCGACCACCCCTCCGAGATGCCGATCGGCTCGTCGAACCCGCTGTCAGACGAGCTGTTCCGCCTCACTTGACTGGGCCTTGTCACGGATCGTCTCGACGATGGTCGAGTCCGCGAGCGTCGTCACGTCGCCCAGGGGACGCTGTTCGGCGATGTCCCGCAGCAGCCGGCGCATGATCTTGCCGGAGCGGGTCTTGGGAAGCTCGGGAGTGAACATGATCTGCTTCGGGCGGGCGATGGCCCCGATCTTGCGAGCCACGTGTTCACGCAGCTCGGCCGACAGCGCATCCGACGGCTGGGCTGAGAGCTTGAGGATGACGTAGGCGAAGATCGCCTCGCCCGTAATCGGATCGCTGCGGCCGCAGACGGCGGCCTCTGCCACCGCCGGATGGTCCACGAGCGCGGACTCGACTTCGGTCGTGCTGATCCGGTGTCCCGCGATCTTCATCACGTCGTCGACTCGGCCGAGCAGCCAGAAGTAGCCGTCCTCGTCCACCTTGCAGCCGTCGCCGGCGAAGTAGACGCCGGGGAAGCGGGCCCAGTAGGTGTTGAAGTAGCGCTCGGGATCCTTGTAGATGCCGCGAAGCATGGCGGGCCACGGCCGGGTGAGGACGAGGTAGCCGCCGCCCTTGCCATTGGAGACCTCCGTGCCGTCGGCGTCCACGACCTTGGCGCCGATGCCGGGGAACGGCCGGGTGGCAGAGCCCGGGCGCAGCGTGGTGAGGCCCGGCAGGGCGCTGATGAGGATCATGCCGGTCTCCGTCTGCCACCAGGTGTCGACGACCGGGCAGCGCCCGCCACCGATGTTCCGGTGGTACCAGAGCCACGCCTCGGGGTTGATCGGCTCACCGACCGTCCCGATCAGGCGCAGCGAACTCAGATCGTGCTTGGCCGGCCATTCCTCGCCCTGCTTCATGAAGGCCCGGATGGCGGTCGGCGCGCAGTAGAGGATGTTGACCTTGTACCTGGCGATCATCGACCACCAGCGATCGGGGGTCGGGTATTGTGGCGCGCCCTCGTACATCACGGAGGTGGCGCCGTTGACGAGCGGGCCGTAGACGATGTAGCTGTGCCCGGTGACCCAGCCGACGTCGGCGGCGCACCAGTACACGTCCTCGGGCTTGATGTCGAAGATGAAATGGTGGGTCGTGGCGATGCCGGTCAGGTAGCCGCCGGTGGTGTGCATCACGCCCTTGGGCTTGGCCGTCGTGCCCGAGGTGTGCAGCAGGTAGAGCAGGTGCTCCGAATCGACCTGCACCGGCTCGCACTGCTCGGACTGGCGCTCGACCGTCTCGTGCCACCAGTGGTCGCGGCCTTCGGTCCACGGGATCTCGTGGCCGGTCCGCTTGACGACGAGCACGTTCTTGATGGTCGCCGCCCCGGCACAGGCCTCGTCGACCGGGCCCTTGAGGTCGAGCACCTTGCCGCCTCGCCAGGCACCGTCGCAGGTGATGATGGCGACCGCTTCCGCGTCGATCATGCGGCCCATGACGGCGTCCGCGCTGTAGCCGCCGAAGACGACGACGTGGGCGGCGCCGATCCTCGAGCAGGCGAGCATCGCGATCGGCAGTTCGGGGACCATGCCCATGTAGATGCCGACTCGATCGCCGGTCTTGACGCCCATCTCGAGGAGCGCGTTCGCGCACTTGCTGACCTCGCGCAGGAGGTCGGCGTAGGTCAGGGTCCGGGCGTCGCCCGGCTCGCCCTCCCAGTGGTAGGCAACCTTGGTGCCCAGGCCGCGCTCGACGTGGCGGTCGACACAGTTGTACGAGGCGTTGAGCGTGCCGCCGAGGAACCACTTGGCGTAGGGCAGCTCCCATTCCAGCGTCCGCTCGAAGTCCCGGGACCAGGTCAACCGCTCGCGGGCCATTTGCGCCCAGAAGGCTTCGTAGTCGCGCTCGGCCAGGGCGTACAGCTCGGGTGTCGCATTGGCCCTGGCCGCGAACTCGGCCGGCGGCGGGAACTCGCGGCGCTCGGTCAGGAGCGCCTCGATCTCGGGATTCGGCTGGACGGACATGCACCCACCTCCGCTCGGACTGAGCCGCCAACGTGCGAGCAGCTACTCACGAGTCCGGCAACGCGTGAGATGGGGTTCTCGTCGAGAGGCGTCCGACGCCCGGCGCGAACCTCGTCCCGAACGCTACTTCGTTTCTTTGCATTGTCAAGCACCCATCCACATCCGCGTCGTCGCGCCGGTGTCGCGAACCCGTGGCGGGCTCTCGGACTCGGTTCGCAGCGCGGCGTGTGTGGCCACGAAAATGCCTCTCTGGCTCTGTCGGCGGTATCATCCGCCCACATGCTGCCGGCCTCTCGACCGACCCGCCCGGCCTCCGTTCCTTCCTCCGGAACCCGCCGTCGCGACCTCCGCCTTTGGCTCGCCGGGATCGCTGTCGTCGTCGTCGCCCTCGTCATCGGCCGCGGGGTCGGGATCGTCGGGAGCCCGGTCGCGGCGCCGTCCGCCGTCGCGTCGGGTGCCCCGGACCCCTCGGTCCCGGTGACGGCCGGAGGGGCCGTCCTGTCACCGACCGAGAGTCCCGGAGGCCCCGCCGTGCCCTCCGACGCGGCATCGGGTACGGCCTCTCCGCCGCCGGTCGCCGCGCCAATCGCGTCCCCGACGGCGTCCCCGACCAACGTCTACGCGGGCACCGGCGTTGGGATGCTCTCGCCCGTCGTGGCGGCGTTCCCGCCGCGGGTCTACGTCCCCGACGAGGCGAGCGGCACGGTCAGTGTCATCGACCCACGGACGTACCGGATCGTCGCCCGCTACGCCGTCGGCGCGTCGCCAGAGCACATCACCCCCGACTGGGATCTCCGCCGGCTCTACGTGGAGTCGACGTTCTCCGGCCGCCTCGCGATCATCGATCCGGCCACCGGCCGGCTCATCGGCCGTCGTGATGTGCCCCCGCCGTACAACCTGTACTTCAGCCTCGATGGACGATGGGCCATCGATGTCGTCGACCGGAGCGGAGTCGGCGGCGAGTTTCGACGATCGGCCCAGCTCTACTTCTACGACCGCCGAACGTGGCGGCTCAAGAAGGCACTGATCATTCCGTGGGCCGGTGCGGACCACCTCGACTTCACCGCCGACGGGCGGTACGCGATTCTCAGCACCGAGTACTCCGGCTTCCTCGTCAAGGTCGATGTCGAGCGGATGACGGTCGTGACCGCCCTCTTCCTCGGCGGCAGCCCGACGGACGTCCGGCTCGCCCCGGACGGTCGCGTCGTCTACGTCGCGAACCAGGGCCGCAACGGCGTGTCGATCGTCGACCCGGCGACGATGCGCCAGGTCGCTTTCGTCCCGACCGGCCGCGGTGCCCACGGCCTCGCGATCAGTCGCGATGCCCGCTCGCTGTATGTCACGAACCGTCTGGCAGGGACACTATCCGTCATCGACTTCGCGACGCGGCGGGTCGTCTCCAGCTGGCGGATCGGGGGTAGCCCGGACATGATCTCCGTCTCACCGGACGGGACGCGGCTGTGGATCTCGAATCGCTTCAGCGGGACGGTGTCCGTGGTCGATCCGCGAACGGGTCGGGTCGTGAGGACGATCCGGACCGGTGGTCGCCCGCACGGTCTCATGTACTACCCGCAGCCGGGCAGCCTGTCACTCGGGCACAACGGCAACAACCGCTGAGGCCGACCACCACACCGCCCGCGTCGGTCTGAGACGGATGAGCGGGCAGACTTCGAGGGCGTGGGTTCGGTACTGCCGATACCTCGATCGCAGGGCGCCGACCGCCCGCGCGTGCTCGGGGCCGCCGGGCTCGAGGAGGCTCGCGGTCGCCTCGACGCGGAGCCAGGCGAGCGAGGCCCAATCCTCGTCCCAGCGGTCGACGAGGAGGCTCACCTCCGGCCGGGCGAGGAGGTCACGCACCCGCGCGAGCCCGTGGGGATCTGAGCCCCGTTTCGGCTTCTCGTCGAGCGGCGAATAGAGGACGCCGCCGTCGCCAGCATCGACGATGGCGAAACAGATCGGTACCTGCCTTGGCATACCGCTCGGCGCGATCGTCGCAAGGATCGCGCGGCGCGTTGCGGCGAGGAACGCGATGTGGTCCGCAGGGAGGATCGGCACGGTCCGCCGATCGTACTCGAACGGCTTGACACCGCCGCCCCCATCCTCTACGGTGCGGAACTATCGTGGAAACACCTGTTACTATGCTACACTCGACGTGTAGGTCTCCGCGTTCATTGACCGGCATCGCGTGCCGTGGCGAGTTTGGCCCGGCGGATCGGGGATGGCCGCTGCCGGGAGAGCACGGGTGACAGGCACCACGCCCGTCGGGTCGGTCGCCTTCGGCGCACCCGGCCTCCCCGAGTTCCGGAGCACACGCCGGATCTATCTCGACATCTTCCGACGTCGGATCATCGTGAAGTTCGCGCTCACGGTCATCCTCTGGGCGATCGTCGCCTTCATCTCCCTGCCGCTCCTGTGGGCCGTCCTCACGTCCCTCAAGCCGGACCCGGAGACGATGCATTACCCGCCGACGCTCCTCCCCGCAGCGGCGACCCTCAACAACTACATCCTGCTCTTCCAAGTCCTGCCGTTCGCCCGGTACTTCCTCAACACCGTCCTCATCGCGGGCGCGACCTCGGTCGCGACGATCGTCCTCTCAACGCTCGCGGCCTACGCGATGGCCAGGTTCCGCAATCGGGTCGCCGATTTCGGCGGCCTCGTCGGGCTCGTCGCGTACATGCTGCCGGGCATCCTCGTCGTGGTGCCGGTCTTCACGGTGGCCCACGCGCTCAACGCGCTCGACTCGCCCGTCGCCCTCACCGTCCTCTACATCGCGTACTTCGTGCCCTTCGGGGTCTGGCAGCTCCGGTCGTATTTCGCCGGCCTCCCGCGCGACCTCGAGGACGCCTCGATGGTCGACGGGGCGAGCCGCTTCGAGGCGTTCTACATGGTGGTCCTGCCGCAGGCCCTGCCAGGGATCATCGCGACCGGGATCTTCACCTTCGCCGTGGCATGGAACGAGTACCTCTTCGCCTCGCTTCTCCTGTACACACCGTCGAACCAGACGCTCAGCGCCGGCCTCGCCACCGTGCTGGTCGGGCAGCTGAACCTCTATTCGTGGGGGATCCTCATGGCCGGCTCGACGCTCATGACGCTACCCGTCCTGATCGTCTTCATGTTCGTGCAGCGCCAGCTCGTGGCCGGGTTCAGCAGCGGCGCTGTCAAGGGGTAGGAAGCGAATGAGCGAGGAGGGCTCGATGGACAACGATCAGGGCCGTGAACGCCACGTACCGGCGATCCTGGACCGGCGTCTCAGCCGGCGGCAGGTCCTCGGCGCCGGCGCTGCGGCGGCAGGAGCGGCGTTCCTCGCCGCGTGCTCGACGAGCTCGTCCGCCTCGCAGGCTCCGGCGGGCAGCGCCGGCGCGAGCGCGGGGGGCGGGTTCAACCTCATCAACTTCTTCACGACAGAGGACGACCCGGCCACGCAGGCCGTCGTCACCGCGGCGGCAGAGGCGTTCTCCGGGAAGAACCCGGGTACCGAGATCACTCAGATCCTCATGAGCAACGCCGACCGCGATCAGCGGATCCTCACCGGCCTCAGCGTCGGCCAGGATCTCGGCCTGTTCGAGTGCGGCGCACCGTACCGCGGCCAGTTCATCGACGCGGGCTACCTCTATCCGCTCGACGACCTCATCGCGCAGGTCGGCGCGGACCAGTTCCCGGCCGGCACGCGGTCCATCGTCAACGGCCACGACTACGTCTTTCCGTACGGCGGCGGACCGATCAGTGCCTGGTCGCGATCCGACCGGGTGCCGACCCAGCCCACGAGCTACGCGGACCTCAAGGGCATCGCCCAGCAGAACACGGGCGGCGGCAAGTACGGTCTCGCCCTCGCGTCCGGCGGATTCGGTCCCTTCGACTACGTCTTTCCGCCGATGGTCTGGGCCAATGGCGGCGACTACTTCGACCCACAGGGCAACGTCGTCTTCGACTCACCGCAGGTCGGGCAGGCGATCCAGGACTACGTGGACCTGCTCGCCTTTGCCCCGTCAGGGAACACGAACTGGACGTTCTACTCGCTCATCGACGCGTATCTCAGCGAGCGCGTCGCGATGTCGTTCTATCCGGGTCGGCTCGGCACGAGCATCCCCGGCAAGGCCCCCCAGCTCGAATCGATCACCCAGGTCGAGCCGACGCCGTTCGGGCCGGTGGACGTCCACGAGTGGCGCTGGAGCTATCTCGCCATCGATGCCAAGACGAAGAACCCGGATCTCGCCAAGGCGTTTATCAAGTTCCTGCTCACGGACAAGAACGGCGTCGCCTACGCGAACAGCGTGCCGGGTCAGCTCATCCCCGCCGTCAAGAGCGTCCGCGATGCGGCCCTCGGGGACACGTCCAATGCGTACGTCCAGAAGCACAAGGACTGGCTGACGACCCTGTACGGCCAGATCGACAAGTCCACCGACATCAGCGGCGCGATGGGCGTCATGTCGACCGGTCAGCTCAAGCTGTACAACGGGCTGCCGGCGCCGTGGGCGGCGACCGCCTGGGGCATCAATCCAGTGGACATGCAGATGATGCAGAAGATCGTCCTCGAGAAGATGTCCGTGAAGGACGGCCAGGCCTGGGCGGTGAGCCAGTACAAGGGCATCGTCGCCGACTACAAGACCAAGCATCCGAACTGGAAGCCGTACTCCGGCTAGATCCGATCCGAAGGCGCGCCGTCGCCTCGCGACGGCGCGCCACGACGGCTCGACCCGCAGGGCCGCCCGAGGAGGAGTCCATCGTGTCCGCGTGCGTCGCTCCGGCTGATCGATCGTGACGAGCAGCCCTGCGCCCATCGCGAAGAAGAAGGTCCGCTGGCGGACGACCCGCCGCGGCTACCCATTCCCGCGGCTCGGCCTCCATATCTCGGACTCGCGGCTCGCCCTGGTGCTCATGCTGCCGGCGCTCGTCCTCATGCTCGTCTACGTCGCGTATCCCCTCTGGAGCGTCGTTACGAGCGCATTCCAGCAGTGGGCGACGCTCAACGGGCCCGGGACCTTCGTCGGCCTCGACAACTTCGCCTGGCTGCTCGCGGGCGGCCAGTTCCTGCAGGCATTCGGGCACTCGCTGTACTACACGATCGGCAACATCGTCGCCCAGACGCTGCTCGGGTTCGCGATCGCCCTGCTCCTCCACCAGTCGCTGCCGGGCCGGAACATCGCCCGCGGCGCGATCCTCTTCCCGTTCATCGTGCCGGCGGTCGTGGCGGCCCTCATCTGGGGCTACCTGCTCAACGACCTGACCGGCGTCGTCAACTACGTCCTCATCTCGCTCCACATCATCGACCAGCCGCTCGGCCTGCTCTCCGACCCGGGTGGTGCGATGAACACGGTCATCGCGATCTCCGTCTGGAAGTACATGCCGTTCATGATCATCCTGTTCCTTGCCCGGCTCCAGACCGTACCGGTCGATCTGACGGAGGCGGCCCGCTCCGACGGTGCGAGTCCGATGCAGGTCCTTCGCTTCGTCATCATCCCGTGGATGACGCCGGTCATCATCGTCGCCGTCATGCTCCGGACGATCTGGAGCTTCAACGAGTTCGACATCCCGTTCCTCATGACCCAGGGTGGTCCCGACCAGAGCACGATGATGCTGCCGGTCCTCATCCGGCAGCTCCTCATCGACAACCTCGACCTCGGGAGGGCGGCGGCCGTCTCGGTCGTCATGATCCTGCTCCTCGCGATCTCGGGGGGCGTCTATGCGTACCTGTTCCGCCGCGGAGAGCGAATCCTCGATGAGTGACCTCGCGACCAGCCGACCCGACGCCACCACTCCACGCCCCGCACCCGATCGCGCGTCACACGACGCGACAGGTGCGCCGCTCGAGCCCGGCCCGACCGCCGAGGTCGTCCGCTTTGTCGCCGACCTCCGGTTCGACGATCTCTCGCCGGAGATCCGGGCCGTGGCCCGGCGCCATATCCTCGACAGCCTGGCGGTCATGGTCGCCGGGCACCTCGAGGAGGGGACCGGTCTCGCCCTCCGCCGTGCCGTCGCCTATCGGGGAGTGGAGGAGGCCGCGGTCGTCGGGACCGCCCACCGGCTACCGGCGCCGCTGGCCGCGTTCGTCAACTCGTTCAGCGGCCACGCCCTCGACTACGACGACACGCAGCTCGCGACCCGGCCCGAGTCCGTCTACGGGCTTCTCACCCACCCTTCCGTCCCGGTCCTCGGCGCCGTCCTTGCGGTGGGGGAGACGGCCGACGCTGACGGCCGGGCGCTCCTGACCGCGTTCGTCGCGGGGACGGAGGCGGAATGTCGCATCTCGGATGCGTCGAATCCGGCCCACTACCAGCGCGGCCTTCATTCGTCCGGCACGGTCGGCACGATCGGCGCGGCGCTCGGGTCGGCGAATCTGCTCGGGCTTGACGACGAGGCCACGACGCGCGCGACGTCCATCGCGGCGAGTCAGGCGGCCGGCCTCCGCGAGAATTTCGGGACGATGACGAAGCCGCTCCACGTGGGGCGTGCTGCGCAGCACGGCCTCGAGGCGACGCTCCTCGCCCGGGACGGGTTCACCGCCGCGGCCGGGATCCTGGAGGCGCCGCGCGGCTTCTTCTCGGCGATGGGCGGGACCCCCGCCCTGGAGCTCATCCACGGTCGTCTCGGCGACCCGTGGTTCTACCTCCATCCGGGTGTTTCCATCAAACCGCATCCGGGCGGCTCGCTCACGCACCCCGCGATGGCGGTCATGAGCGACCTCATCGCGCGCCACGACCTCGCCCCGGAGGCGGTCGAGTGGGTTCGGGTCGGGACGAACGCGAACATGCCGAACGCCCTCATCCACCATCGGCCGTGGACCGCCCTCGAGGCGAAGTTCAGCATGGAATTCAGCATGGCGATCCTCCTCCTCCGGCGTCGGGCGGGCATCGCCGAGTACCGCGACGAGGTCGTCCGGGAACCCGACGTGCAGACGATGATCGGCCGCGTCTCGATGGAGGTGGATCCGGTCTGCGAGGCGGCCGGCTACGCGCGGATGCTCAGCCGGATCACGATCGGCCTGAAGGACGGTCGCGAGCTGTTCGCGGAGGGCGACCTCGGTGTCGGTCATCCGGCGAACCCCATGTCCGCCGAGGTGTTCGATGCAAAGGTCCGCGAGTGCCTCGAAACGGCTCTCGAGCCGGCCGCGGCCGCGCGAGTCATCGAGCTCGTCGATGGGATCGAGGCGTTGCCGAGCGTCCGCGACCTGATCGCCGCACTCCAGCCGACCTCCGGACGGTCCTGACCGTGGCCCAGGTCCGACTCGAGGGGCTCGGGAAGCGCTTCGATCGCCGGCGGGCCGGCATCGAGGCGGTCGCCGCGCTCGAGCCCACCGACCTGACGATCGACGACGGGCGCTTCGTCGTGTTCGTCGGCCCGTCCGGATCCGGCAAGACGACCGCGCTCAGGATCATCGCCGGGCTGGAGCCGCCGACGACCGGGCGAGTCTTCATCGGCGACCGCGATGTGACGATGCTGCCGCCCCGCGAGCGCGATGTGGCGATGGTCTTCCAGTCCTATGCGCTGTTTCCCCATCTCACCGTCTTCGAGAACCTCGCCTTCGGCCTGCGGCTCGCCGGCCTCCGACCGCCGGAGATCCGGGAACGAGTCGCCGCGGCCGCGGAAGAGCTCGAACTCGAACCGCTCCTCAGCCGGTTCCCCCGTCAGCTGTCCGGGGGTCAGCGGCAGCGCGTCGCGGTGGGACGGGCGATCGTCCGGCAGCCCCAGGTCTACCTCATGGACGAGCCCCTCTCGAACCTTGACGCGAAGCTCCGGGCACAGACGCGGGTGGGATTCCGTCGCCTCCACGAGCGACACCACACGACGACGATCTACGTGACCCACGACCAGACGGAGGCGATGACGCTTGGCGAGACGATCGTCGTCCTCCACGACGGCGTCATCCAGCAGGTGGCGACGCCGGAGGAGCTGTATCGCCATCCGCGGAACGCCTTCGTCGCCCGGTTCATCGGCAGCCCGCCGATGAACCTCCTCGAGGTGGAGGTGCGGGACGGCGCGACCGGTCCGGCCTTCGCCAGCGATCAGATCGATCTGCCGGTACCCACGGGCCGACGGTCGGCCCTTGCCTCTGGTGGTGCGCGCCGGCTCCTGCTCGGCGTCCGACCGGAGGACCTCCACCTCGACGCCGGCTCGAACGGCGACCGGAGCGTCGTCCGCGGCCAGACGGACTTCATCGAGTACCTCGGTCCGAGCACGCTCGTCCACGTCCGGGTGGGCGGCCAGGAACTCGTCGGCAAATTCGCCGGCGAGCCATTCTTCACGCCCGGTTCACCGCTGTCACTGCACCTCGACCTCGCCAACGTGCAGCTCTTCGACCCGGGCACCGGGCTCAACCTCGACGCGAGCGCCTGAGCGAGGGCGCGCGCCCCTGAGCGTGGTGATCCGGGCTCCGGTCGGCGGGAAGGTCCGGACCCACGCGGGAGCGCTCGCCCGAGCACGGGTGCGGCCGGAACATCCCTGCATCCGCGGACAATTCACCGATGAACGACTTCGTGCTGCGCTCGGCTGATCCAGGGCCGGATCACGAAGCGGATTCGAACGAGACCGGCGCGGCGAGCCCGCCGGCTGAGTAGAGGAGCACGGCGAGGGCCCAGAACACGACGGGCACGCCGCCGATCGACGCCATGACGCCGAGCGTCGCGGGGGCGATGAGCTGGCCCACGCGGTTCGCGCTGATCCGCATCGCGAGGGCCGCGCCCTGGCGCCCGGCGATCGCGTCGCGGGCGATCCAGGACATCGTCAGCGGCTGGCCGATGCCGAGTCCGAGACCGGTCCCGACCATGAGGATCGCCATGATCGGCGGGTCGGCGACGAGCGGCAGCGCGGCGAGGCCGAGGCCGGAGATCGCAAGACTGCCCATGAGAAGGCGGCGACGCCCGAGCCGGCGGGCGAGCCGCCCCAGCGCGAGACGCGAGAGCATCGAGGCGCCGGCGCGAACGGAAAGAAGCGCGCCCACGACCGGCCCGGCGATCCCGCGCTGGAGCGCGAGGGCCGGGAGATAGACGCTCAGCGCGTCAGCCGTGACGACGAGCGAGGAGCTGACGAGGAGGACCGGACCCACGCGCCCGAGGCGGGCCCGGCGGGATCCTGCGGGCAGGCCTGCGGGGCCGTCATCCGGACGCCGGCTGGCAGCCGGGGCCGGATGACGCCGATCGTGGAGCCAGATGGCTGCTGCGAGCCCGAGACCGATGAGGCCGGCGCCGCCAGCGACACGGAACGGGCCAACGAGGCTCGCGAGCCCGACCTGACCCTCCCCGATGAGGAGGCCCGCCGTGAGCGGGCCGACGAGCTGGCCGAGCGAGACCGCGACGGTGAACCAGCCGAACGCACCGTCGTAGCTGTGTGGGGCGACACGTCGGGCGATGAGCGCCTGCGCGGCGATCGCGACCTGCACCTGACCGAGACCGAGGACGATCTGGTCGGCCGCCAGACCCGGCACGCTCGCCAGCCACGGTACGAGGAGGCAGGAGATGGCGATGAGGAAGGTTCCACCGGCGAGGAACGGCGCCGCCCCGAACCGATCCATCCATCGCCCGAGCGGGATGGCCGCGACGACGGGCACCAGGGCGAACGCCGACGCGATGACGCCGAGCGCCACGGTGGGAGCGTGGATCGCCAGGGCGGCGTACGAGACCATCGGCCGGGCCGCCGCCACCGCGCCCATCGCGAGGGCACTGACGGCGAGGAGCGCGAAGCTGAGGCGCCGGTCCCTCGCCGGATCTCTGCCAGGTTCGCCGCTGTCGGGCAGTCCAGCTCCCAAATGAGCCTCAGACGCCGCCGTCGATGGCCGACCGTCCGTGGTGGACCGGGAGACCCTCGGCGTCCGGGGCGTCCGCGAGGTCGGGCTCGTCCGGATCCGCCGCATCCTCCCGCGGCCCGGCGGCTACGCGGAGGCCGGCGCTCGAGAGTGAGGTCGCCCGTCGACGGCGGCCGGGTCGGCGGGCGGACCGGCCGGCCGGACTCTCGCGCGACGAGCTCTGCCGTTCGTCGGCCGCCGCCTGGGTCCGGAATACCTGGGCTTCGAAGCCCTCGAGCAGGCGCAGACACCGTTCGAGCCAACCGAGGGCCGCATCACGGTTCGGGGCGCCGAACCAGTCGCGCTGGCTCACTCGCTCGAACCAGCCGACGATCTTCTCGTATTCGATGCGGATCTCCTCCGCCTCCTCGTACGTGAAGTTGCGGCGGAACGTCTCGAACTCGATCTCCTTGGTGAAGTTGATCTCGCAGTTCTCGATGATCTCTTCGTAGTGGCGGGCCGTCTGGTCGACGAACCGCGCCACGAGCTTCTCCGTCTCGACGGCCGGCAGCTGGCGGAGTGGCAGAAGGTGGTACTCGCCCGCCGAGTCGGTGATCTTCTCGAGGAGCGGCTCGAGCTCATGGGCGATCTGCTTGTTCTGGGGGAAGACGGTCACCGATTGCTGGAGGTGGACGGCGCCGAGCTTCTTGAGCATCCGCCAGACGTACACGCGATTCGCGGTCGGACGGGCCGGCATCCGATAGACGAGGAGCATGAAGCGGGTCGGGCGAGTCGTGGGCATGGCGATCTCCGGAAGCGGTCTGGCGACGGGTCGGACGGGTTCCGGGGGCATCATACGGCCCCCTCGTCGTCACTCATCGGACCTTGACCGCCATCGCATCTGACGCCATAATACCTGTGTGGATGTATTAACAGTCACATTCTACTCGGTGACACTCAACGTCGAAGGAGAGCTGCAGTGAATCTTGCGGTCGCCGCCCTGCCGGCGTTCCTCGCCTCGATCGTCGAATTCGTCGAGGCCCTGACCATCGTCCTCGCGGTCGGGGTGACCCGCCAGTGGCGGTCGACCCTCATCGGCGTCGTTGCCGCCGTGCTCGTCCTGTCCGTCCTCGTCGGCGTCTTCGGCACGGCGATCGTCCTCTTCGTCCCGATCGCCGTGCTCCGGCTCGTCATCGGCGGGTTCCTCGTCATCTATGGACTGCAGTGGCTCGTGAAGGCGGTCCTCCGCGCGGCGGGCGCGAAGGCGAAGCACGACGAGGCCGCCATCTACCAGGCGGAGATCGCGGCGATGCGCGACGAGGCCCCGGTCCCCGCCTCGGGCATGGACTGGATCAGCTTCACCGTCGCGTTCAAGGGCGTGCTCCTCGAGGGTCTCGAGGTCGCCTTCATCGTCGTCACGTTCGGGGCCTCGGCGGGCCAGCTCGGCCCCGCGGCACTCGGAGCGACCGTGGCCGGCGTCCTCGTCCTCGTCGTCGGGGCGGCCGTCCATCGCCCGCTCGCCAACGTTCCAGAGAACGGCCTGAAGTTCTCGGTCGGGCTCATGCTCACGACGTTCGGGACCTTCTGGGCCGGCGAGGGGATCGGCATCGTGTGGACCTGGAGCGACGCCACCCTCCTCGCCCTCTTCGCCATCTACCTCGTCGCCTCACTCGCGGCCGTGTGGTACGTCCGGAACCGGATCCTTCCGGCCCGGATCCGCCCGACGATGGCCGCCGCTCTCGACAAGTAGGAGAACCGGGTGCGATATCTCCGGGCCTTCGGGGCCTTCTGGTACGACTTCCTCGTCGGCGACCGGCCGGAGCTCTTCGTGGGCTCGATCGTCGCCCTCGCGCTCGTCTGGCTCGTCATCCGGGCGGGACTCGATGCCGGCGCCGCCGGCTGGCTCCTCACCCTCGTCATCCTCCTCGTGGCCGGTCTCGGCATCCTCACCGCGAGCCGACCGAAGCGCTGAGCCCGGCTGCCCGGCCGAGAGCAGGGTCCGGCCCCGCCGGATCATTCATCGATGGACGGTCCACGGATGGAGGATCTCCGACGGGGCCCTCCATCCACGGTCACGCGAGTCGGAGCGGGTCCGTCGTAGACGAGGCGCGACGGATCGATCGTCCGCATCGGCTGGCCGCGCTCGAGTTCCTCGGCGATGTGGGCGGCGAGGCCCGCGGTGCGTGCAACCACGAAGGTGAAGTCGCCGAGGACGGGCGGCAGTCCGATCGCATCGAGACAGGCCGCGATCGCACCGTCGACGTTGATGGGGATGGGCCGCGACGCTCGTGCGCCGACCGCCCGGGCGAGCGCCTGGACCGCGGCCGGTGCGCCGGCGTCCGGATAGGCCTCCGCGAGGAGTCCGAAGAGTCGCTCGGCGCGGCGATCGAACTCGTGGCTCCGATGGCCGATCCCGGGGACCCGCTGGCCGACGGCTCGGCGGGATGCGACCTCCGCCTCTGCCCAGGCGTCGAACGGTGGGATCGCAGGCCGACCGGCGAGGATCTCCATGAGGCCGGTGACGACGGTCCCGTGCAGGTGGCCGAAGGACAGGATCCCGGCGGCGAGCGCCGATATCGACCCGGATCGGCTCGCCGTCGCAGTCCGAGCGGCGATGGCGGACGGGGCACGGGCACCGTGGTCGATCGCGGCGACGAGGCAGGCTTCGAAGATCCGGGCCGCCCGGTCCTCCGGCTCGTGGCCCAGCCAGAGGAGCAGGATCGTCGCGGCGAACGAGCGGCGGCCGATGAGCTCGTCGACCGGCCGGCCGCGAAGGTAGACGCGCTCCGCATCCGCATCCGTGAGCGCGGACGCCCAGGCGGCGGCCTCGAACGGCCGGCGTGCATCGGCGGGATCAGGCATCGGTCGCCTCCGTAGCGCGGATCGGTCCGGCGAGGTCGCGCCAGCGCGGGTTCGGATCCTCGCCGACCCGTGGACCCAGGCCGCGCACGCGCCCGGGCGTACGGGTGAGCTTCGGCACGATACCCGGCGTGAGGATCGGCTTCTGGAGCCGCGGATCGACGACCTCGACGAGCATGTCCCGCGTCTGGAACTGGGGGTCTGCGACGATGTCGGCGACGCTCGCGATCCGGCTGCACGGGATCCGCGCCGCGCGGACCGCGATCACGACCTCGTCACGCGTGCGACCGACGGTCCAGGCGCCGATCGCCGCATCGAGCTCATTCGCATGACGGACGCGTCCCAGGTTCGTCCCGAGCTCCGCGGACGTCGCGAGATCGGGCCGCCCGATGAGCCCCATGAGCCCAGCGAACAGCCCGTCCGAGTTCGCCCCGATGACGACGTACTCGCCGTCCGAGCAGCGGTAGGCGTTCGTCGGGGCGGAATTGTGGGCGATGTTGCCGGTCCGCTCGCGGATGCGTCCGAAGAGGCTGTACTCGGGAAGGATCCCTTCGAGGAGGCTGAAGACCGCCTCGGAGAGGGCGACGTCCACGACCTGCCCGGCCCCCGACCGGTCGCGCTCGAAGATGGCGACGAGGGCGCCGATGACGCCGTAGAGCGCCGCGATCGAATCGCCGAGGCTCAGGCCGGCGCGGGTCGGCGGCCGGTCGGGCTCGCCGGTCACATAGCGGAGACCGCCGGCCGCCTCGGCGATGGTCCCGAAGCCGGGTTGGTCGCGTAGGGGTCCCGTCTGTCCGAAGCCGGAGATCCGGACGATGACGAGCCGTGGGTTGTCACTCTGGAGCTCGGCCGGATCGAGGCCCCACGCTTCGAGGCGGCCCGGTCGGAAGTTCTCGATCAGGATGTCCGCCTCGCGGGTCAGCTCGCGCACGATGGCCCGTGAGGCCGGATCGTGGAGGTCGAGGGCGAGCGACCGCTTGCCACGGTTCTGGACGAGCGACCACAGCGATCCGGCCCCGTCGACGGACATCCCCCACGCGCGGTGGGGATCGCCTTCCGGTGGCTGCTCGATCTTGAGGACGTCGGCACCGAAATCGGCGAACAGTCGGCCGGCGAACGGTCCGGCGATGAGTGTCCCAAGCTCCAGCACGCGGAGGCCGGCGAGCGGACCGGGATCCGGGGATCCGGGCGACGTCCCGAGGGACTCGTCTGTCGTCCACGTCACGGGTCCGTCTCCATCCTCGTCGCTGCTCGGGTCCGGGCGCGGGCGTCATCACCTGAGGACCCTGTCGCTGATGTTACATGACCGCTCCTGTCACTTCGACAGGTCCGGTCCACCGCGCACGAAGGACGAGCTCCGGGCTCAGCGCGTGAGCGTCACCTTGCGGAGGTTGGGCGGCGTCTCCGGGTCGCGGCCGGATACGAGCGCGAGGTGGTACGCGAAAAGCTGGCACGGGACGATGGCGACGATGGGCGAGAGCCACTCCGGCACGTCGGGCGGAACCGCGATCGAGGTGGCGCCAAGGGATCGGACGGCCGGATCGTCGGAGAGGACGAAGAGGTCGGCGCCCTGTGCCCGCAACCGTCCGAACAGGTCGGCCATGCCCGGCACGGCGGGGCCCTTCGTGGCGACGGCGAGAACGGGGAAGCCCGGCGCCACCACGGCGATCGGCCCGTGCTCGAAGTCGGCTGCCGAGTAGGGATCGGCCGCGACGCCCGCCACCTCCTTGAGCTTGAGCGCCCATTCGCGGGCGGTGGCGTAGTGGTAGCCGCGGGCGAGGACGGCACAGCGGGTCAGTCCGGCCCGCGCCAGCGCGGCCGACACGACCTCGGGCTCGAGGTCGACGGCCGCCTGGAGGGACGCCGGCAGGCGCTCGAGTGCCTCGTCGCGCCAGCCAGGACCGACGCCGTCGTCCGTGCCCCCGACGCCGACGATTCCCACCCTCGCCAGCGCCTCGGACAGAAGCGCGACCGCGACGAGCTCGGCGACATAGGTCTTCGTCGCCGCGACCGCGCGCTCCTCACCGGCGACGAGCGGCACCACGAAGTCCGCTGCTTCGGCGAGCGGTGACGACGGATCGTTCGTGACGGCGAGCGTCAGCGCCCCCTGCCGGCGGCCGTCCTCGACCACGCCGACGACGTCCGGCGATCGACCGGATTGGCTGATCCCCACGACAAGGGCGTTCTCGAGCCGGGGCCCGTGCCCATAGAGCGATGCGAGCGACGGCGCGGCCAACCCCACCGGGAGCCCATTCCGCTCGCCGAGGACGTACTGAGCGTACGTCGCCGCGTGATCGGATGTGCCACGGGCGGCGATCAGGACGAATCCCACGCCGCGGCGCTCGACCGCGCTCGCGAGCTGATCGAGGGGTCGACGTCCCGACTCGAGCAGCCGCCGGACGACGGCCGGCGCCTCGGCGAGCTCCGAACGCATCGTCATCGTGCACCTCCGGTGGGTGTCGCCTCGAGGATCAGGGGCAGGATACGGCGCGCTTGTGCCGTTCGGCGCGGACGTGCCACAGTGGCACCCTCGAGACGGTAGTCGCTGGAGGACGCGGGAATGACCCTGGACCGGACGAAGTACATCCTCGACGAGGATCGGATCCCCCGCGCCTGGTACAACATCGTCGCCGACCTTCCGGTCCCGCCGCCGCCGGTTCTCCATCCCGGTACCGGACAGCCGATCGGGCCGGCCGATCTGGCGCCCCTCTTCCCGATGGCCCTCATCGGCCAGGAGGTGAGCACGGATCGCGAGATCGAGATCCCCGAACCGGTCCGTCAGGCGTATGCCCTGTACCGGCCGTCCCCCCTGTATCGGGCCCACCAGCTCGAGAAGGCCCTCGGGACGCCGGCCCACATCTACTACAAGTACGAGGGCGTGAGCCCGGCCGGGAGCCACAAGCCGAACACGGCGCTCGCGCAGGCCTTCTACAACAGGGACGCCGGCGTGAAGCGCCTCGCCACCGAGACGGGCGCCGGGCAGTGGGGGACCGCGCTCGCCTTCGCCGGTGCCCGGTTCGGCCTCGAAGTCAAGGTCTACATGGTGCGGGCGAGCTACGACCAGAAGCCGTACCGCCGCAACCTCATGGAGGTCTACGGCGCCGAGGTCGTCGCGAGCCCGAGCCCGACGACCGGCTATGGACGACGGGTCCTCGAGGCGACGCCGGACAATCCGGGCTCGCTCGGCATCGCCATCAGCGAGGCGGTCGAGGATGCGGCCTCCCGCGACGACACGAAATACGCGCTCGGCTCGGTCCTCAATCACGTCCTCCTCCATCAGACGGTCATCGGCCAGGAGGCGATCGAGCAGATGGCGCTCGCCGGCGAGGAACCGGACATCGTCATCGGCTGCGCCGGCGGCGGCTCGAACCTCGCCGGGCTGACGTTCCCGTTCATCGGCCGCGGCCTGCGCGGCGGACCGAAGCCGCGGATCATCGCCGTCGAGCCGGAGGCGGCGCCCTCGCTCACCAGGGGTCAGTACCGCTATGACTTCGGCGACACGGGGCAGATGACGCCGCTCGTCAAGATGCACACCCTCGGCCACGACTTCATCCCCGAGCCGATCCACGCCGGTGGTCTCCGCTACCACGGCATGGCGCCGCTTGTCAGTCTCCTCAAGGAGCAGGGCCTCATCGAGGCTCGCGCGGTCCACCAGCGATCGACGTTCGAGGCGGGCGTCCGGTTCGCGCGGGCCGAGGGGATCCTTCCGGCGCCGGAGCCGGCGCACGCGATCCGGGTCGCGATCGACGAGGCCCTCCGCGCTCGCGACGAGGGGCGGCCCACGACGATCCTCTTCAACCTCTGCGGCCACGGCCACTTCGACCTGTCGGCGTACGAGCGGTATCTCTCCGGCTCGCTCGAGGACTTCGAGTATCCGGCCGAGCGTGTCGCCGAGGCCCTGAGGGCACTCGAACCGCTGCCGGTCGGCTGACCGACATGGCGGTGGCGACGGCGTCGACCGCCGTGGGGGCCGGATCGCCTTCGGCCGAGCCGCTCGAGGTGCGCTGGCTCGGCCGGGTGCCGTATCGCGAGGCATGGGCGCTCCAGCATCGACTCCTCGAGGATCGAATCCTCGAGCGGATCCCGGACCAGCTCCTCCTCCTCGAGCACCCGGCCGTCCTCACGCTCGGGCGTGGCGCGGACCCGTTGCACGTGCGCGCCTCACCGGCCGCGCTCGAGGCGCTCGGGATCGAGGTGATCCGCGTCGAACGGGGCGGCGAGGTCACGTATCACGGGCCCGGCCAGCTCGTCGCGTACCCGATCCTCGCCGTCTCGCGCCGCGGACTCCTCATCCGGCCGCTCGTCCGCGCCCTCGAGGCGGCGATGATCGAGACGTGCGCGTCGTTCGGGGTCGTCGCCGGACGGCGCGACGGCCACCCCGGCAGCTGGGTCGCTCCGGAACACACGGAGGCCAGGAAGATCGGGGCGCTCGGGCTACGGATCGAGCGCGGGGTGAGCTATCACGGGATCGCGCTCAACATCGCTCCGAACCTCGCCCACTTCGATCTCATCGATCCGTGCGGGATGCCGGGCGTCGTCTCGACGTCGATCGCGGTCGAGGCGGGCTGGGATGCCGCTGCCCTCGCGCCGGACGCGGTCGCCGCCGAGGTCGCCCGGGCGGGAGCGCGGTTCGCCGATGCGTTCGCCGCCGGCCTTGCGCGGCAGCCCGCTTCGAGCGGCTGACCCATGGCGGCGGGCCTGTTCGAGCTCCGGCGCGATGCGATCACCGGCTGGTGGGTGGCCACAGTCGTCGATCGGGCGTTCCATCGCGATCGGTTCGCCCTCGCTGCCCTGCCGTACGACGACGAAGGGCGTTGCCAGAACTGCGCCGAGCCGTCGGGAGGCGGCATCCGTCTCCGGACGCTCAAGGACTTTGCCTTCAACGTCGTGGGGACTGAAGCGGAGGCGCGTGAGCTCGAAGGCGGCGTCGCCCAGGTCGCCCTCTCGAAGGCGCGGGCCGCCGGAAGCTGGCGGACCGCCATCGCGCCGCCCGACGAGCATCGTCCGCTCCACGCCGTGGACGGCGGGCTTGCCGGCGACCTTCTCCGGGTCTGCCGCGACGCGCTCCGGACCGCCCGCTCCGCCGCCCAGACCGACTACCTCCAGGTCGTTCAGAACTGGGGCGCCCAGGCCGGCGCCCGGACGAACCACCTCTGCCTCGACCTGTACGATCTCCCGCAGGTCCCGCACCGGATCGCCGAGGAGCTCGGCGGCGCGGCCCGTTTCGTCATCCGTGAAGGCGGTTGCCCGTGGTGCCGTCTCGTCGTCGAGGAGCCGGCGCACGGGTTGCGCCTCATCCACGAGGACGAGGCGAGCGTCGCGTTCGCCCCATTCGCGTCCCGGTCGCCGTTCGAGATCTGGGTGGTGCCGCGACGCCACGACGCGGACTTCGGGCGAGCCTCCGACGCCGACCTCGTCGCGACCGCCGCCTCGCTCCAGCGTGTCCTGGGCGACCTCGCCAGACTCGACGGTCCACCGTACAACCTCGTCCTCCACACCGCGCCCCTCCGCGAGCAGGTCGACGGGACGTTCCACTGGCACTGGGAGATCCATCCGCGCCTCCGTGAGATCGCCGGCCTCGAGCTCGGCAGCGGCCTGCCCGTGAACCCGGTGAGCCCGGAGGACGCCGTCGACGAGCTGCTCCGCGCGGCTCGTCGAACGGGAGCGCGCTCCCTCCACGACGGTTGAGGTCCGACCCGCGGATGATCGGGACGGCCCCAGGCGCCATGCGGCGTCACATGCCCATGGTCGAAGGCGTCTCTCGACGTCGGAGCGCGCACCGGCCGCCTGATCGGCATGCCCTGCGCTCGTCGCCGGAGGAACGATGGTCGCCGTCGCGCGCGCGGTCGCGAACCCGCTGCGGGAGCGCTCGCCTGGACGCCTGCCGCTCGGTCTCGAGGTGGCGGAGCCCGTTGGTGCGCACCCTGTGACGTCCGAAGGACCGCACGAAGCCGAAGGACCGCACGAGGCCGCCGCCGCCGACGTCCGGGCGCAGATCGAAGTCCTCTTCTCGCTCCATCATGCGGAGATCCATGGGTTCCTCACCCGGATGGTGCGCGACCCGGAGCTCGCTGCGGACATGACCCAGGACACGTTCGTCAAGGCGTACCGGGCGTACTCCACGCTCGAGGATCCGGAGCGGGCGCGGGCATGGCTCTACCAGATCGCGCATCGTGTCGCCCTCGACGAGTTCCGCCGCCGGCGGATCATCCGCTTCCTCCCCTGGACCGGCGAGTCGCATGGGGCCGCGCCGTCCGCCGAGCACCTCGCGCTCGAGGGCCGGTTCTCGGCGGAGATGGAACGGGCGCTCCTCCGGATGCCCGAGCGACAGCGCGCCGCGCTCATCCTCGCCGAACTCCATGACCTGACCGGTCTCGAGCTCGCCGAGGCGCTCGGGATCTCGCACCTTGCTGCACGCGCGATGCTCACCCGGGCGCGCGAGAGCCTCCGCCGGGCGCTCGCCGCGGAGCGGGCCGCGGCGAGCGCCGCCGACCCCGAACGGGGTGCACGCTGATGTCGGGCTCGCGACCAACGGACCACGGTCGCGCACGCGTCGGTCTCGCGCTCCGGCTGACGGAGCCGCTCGATCCGGTCGAGGAGCGCTGGGTCGACCGCCACCTCGCCGGCTGTGCGATCTGCCGCGATCTCGATGCCGCGTACCGGGCCGATCGGGATGCGCTCCGGGCGCTCGTTCCGCCGCTCCCGCCACGAGACCTGTCGGCGAGGATGGCCGCCGCGCTCGATCGAGCGGATGATCGTCGGGTCCGGGGGCGGAGAACCCCGCCGCGCCTCCGTGAGGCGCTCGTCGCGCTCGTCGTCGTGGCCCTCGTCGGGTGGTCGGTCGGGACCGGGCTCACCGGTCACGAGGCGGTGCTCGCGCCCGGGACGGGCGCCGCAGCCACACCGATCAATGTCGTGGGCGGCGACGTGGCATGGCTCACCACGAGCGCCGACGGGATCTCCACCCTCAATCGAGCCGCCGTGCGGCAGGTCTGCGCGGACGCGACGCCGACGGCCTGCACGTCGATCGACGCGAACGCCCGGAGCGTCACGCTCCCCGACGTCGCGCCGCGGAGCGTCTATGCCTCACCGGTGCGGAGCCAGGTGGTGGTCGTGGGTCGAGCGGCCGGCACGGCCAGGCTCACCCTCTACGTGATGGACGTCGGCGCCCTCACGAACGCGACCCCCGTGCCGTCCACGCCGGCTCCCGCCACGCCTGCCGCGACCCTCGCGCTCGCCGCGACGCTCTCGCCGGGCACAACCGGAGCGACCATCCCGCCGGCCTCCATCCCGCCGGCCTCCATCTCGCCGGCCTCCATCCCGCCGGCCTCCATCTCGCCGGCCGCCATCGAGACGCCGACGCCGATCGCGTCCGGATCGCCTGTCGCGACCGGACCTGCCACGCCCCCGCTCGCCGCTTCCCTCGGGCCCTCGCCGATCCCGACCGCCTCGAACGTCCTCGCCATCGCCTCGGATCTCACCGTCCTCGGCGAGACGGCGGCCTACTCGCCCGACGGAGCGTGGTTCGCCTTCACCGCCCGGCCGGTATCTGCGACGATCGGCTCGGACATCTACGCGTGGCAGGTGGGCTCGCCGCTCGCCCTGCCGATCACGACCGACCACCGCTCTGTCTTCTCGAGCTGGACCGCCGGGCTGATCGTCGGCAGTCGGGCAGGGAGCGGCATGCCGACGCCGACCGCATCGCCGACGCCGAGCCCGACGCCCAGTCCCACGCCGACCCCCTCGCCCACCCCGTCGCCGACACCGGTCACGTTCCCGGCATCGGGCGGTGCTTCTGCCTCGACGAGTCCGGTCCCGAGCCCGGTCGTCGACATCGTCCCGAGCGCGTTCCTCATCGATCCGGTGACCCAGGCGGCGCTCGACCTGCCGACGCCGGCCTGGCGCCCGGTCGTCGATCCGACCGGTTCGCTCGTCGCGTACTGGGCCGGAACCGTGGCCCTGGACCCGGCGACCGGCGAGTACACGGCCGCGTCGGGGAGTCTCGTCGTCGGCTCGTGGGCGGTCCTCGAGGCGGGCGCCGTGCCGGTCCCGGCCCCTTCACCCGCACCAAGCGGCCTCTCGGGTTCCTCACCCCCACCGAGCGAGCCCGCGACCTCATCCCCGACGGTCACGCCGTCGCCGTCGCCGTCGCCGTCCGCGACGCCGACTCTCACGGTTGGGCCATCGGGCGGGTCCGAGGTCAGCGCCTCTCCGAGTCCGTCACCGTCCGCCCCGGGCGGCCCGGTGGCCCTCCCGGCCGACATCGGCTCCGCATCGGGCGTGCCGTGGGACCTCCAGTGGGACGAAACAGGTCGACACCTCGCGATCTGGATCGGCGACCCGACGAACACCGCGATCGGGCGGCTCGCCCTCGTGAGCGTCGATCCGGCGACCGGCCTCCTCGACCCCAGCGGTCCGTCGATCCGGGACAGCGGCGTCCTGCCGGGTGTGGCCATCGATCAGGGCCACCTCGCCTGGGCGACCCCATCGGGCCCGGACGGACAGGGCAGCCGGCTCGTCGTCTATGCCTGGACCGGCGCGTATCCCGGCCGGATCGACAGCCACGCCGCGACCGGAGCGGCGTCCGTGGTCGTGGTCCAGCACTGACGGCTCGATCGGGCGGAGGCGGTCGCCCGCCTGGTGCACCGACGCACTGACCCATCCGGGTCGCCGCTGGACAGGACTTCGGACGAGTCGTATCGTCCTCCTCCGTGCGACCCAGGAACCTGGTCGCGGGCGCGGCGCTCACCGCCGCCCTCGCGCTGGTCGCGCTGCCAGGCCTGGTCGGCTCCCGGACACCGAGCCCGGACCGACCGCTCGAGGCGGCAGCGTTCCGATCGGTCACCATCGACGCGACAGGCGGTGGATCGTCCCTGACGATCCCTCCGCTCGACGCCGCCCTGCGATCGGCGAGCGCGCTATCGGCGGGCGCCCAGCTCGTGGAGGCCGGGTCCGCGGCGAGCCTGTCGATCGCGCGACCGAAGTCCGCCCAGCCGATCGTCCTCGCCGCCTACGCGATCAAGCCGCCGCGCTCGACCCTTCGCGGGGTCGCGACGTTCTACGACAATGGGACGACGGCGATGCGACTGCCGCGCGGCACGATCATCCGGGTATGCGGTCCGGGCGGCTGCATCGATCGCGTCGTCACCGACTACGGGCCCATCGCCGGGACGGATCGGATCGTCGATCTGTACCGGCCGGATTTCTTCGCGGTCTGCGGCTGTCCGTCGTGGTCGGGCACGATGTCGGTGACCATCGGGGTCTACTGAGGCCTGGCCACAACCGGCCGGTGCCACCCGGCGCCGCCCGACGACCCCGACGGCACGGGCCATCGGACCCGCGGTATCCTTCCAGCGACCTTTAACGACCGGTCCCGCGAGGCCGGGAAGGAGGAGCCAGCAGCGTGCGGATCCGCACAGCGGCGGCGACGTTCCGATGACCGGCCGCAGCATCATGACAGCCGACGAGATCCGGCGGGCGGTCGTGCGCATCTCCCATGAGCTCGTCGAGAAGCAGGCCGGCACGTCCGGGCTCGCCCTCGTCGGGATCCAGCGGCGGGGTGTCCCGCTCGCGCTCCGGCTCGCCGAGGCGATCGCGGAGCACGAGGGTGTGCGCCTCCCGGTGGGTGCGCTCGACATCACGTTCTATCGCGACGACCTCTCGCTCGTCGCCGCTCAGCCGGTCGTCAAGGGCACGGACCTCCCGTTCGATCTCAACGGCGCGACCGTCGTCCTCGTCGACGACGTCCTCTACACCGGACGGACGATCCGGGCCGCGATGGACGCCCTCGTCGATTTCGGACGGCCACAGGCGATCCGCCTCGCCGTCCTCGTCGATCGTGGCCATCGCGAGCTGCCGATCCGGGCTGACCACGTGGGCAAGAACGTGCCGACGAGCCGCGAGGAGGTCGTCAGGGTCCACCTCGCCGAGACGGACGGGATCGACGACGTGGCGATCGAGCGACGGGCGGAGGCTCCGGTCGTCGAGGCGATCCGGTGAGTCTCGGGCTCGAGTCGTCGGCCGAAGCCGGCCTCGAGCCAGGCGCCATCGATGTCGACCCAGCCGGCGGTCCGCCGACCACCGGGCCGGGCACCCCCGATCCGTCCGGCGGGGATCCCGTCGCCTTCGCCCGCCCGCCCGCCACGAGCTCGTGGCGTCATCGCCATCTCCTCGACGTCGACGTCCTCTCGTGGGCGGAGATCGAGCTCGTCCTCCGGACGACGGACGCGATGCGCGAGGTCCTCGCCCGGCCCATCGCCAAGGTGCCCGCGCTCCGCGGGACGAACGTCACGATCCTCTTCTACGAGGCCTCGACGCGGACCCGGGTGAGCTTCGAGGTCGCGGCGAAGAACCTGTCGGCGGACGTCGTGAACATCGCCGCCTCGAGCTCGTCGGTGGCCAAGGGCGAGTCCCTCGTTGACACGGTCCGGACGATCGAGGCGCTCGGGGCCAGGATGCTCGTCATGCGTCACCCGACGTCCGGGGCGCCGCATCTCGCCGCGGAACACTTCGGCGGCCACGTCCTCAATGGCGGCGACGGCTGGCACGCCCATCCGACGCAGGCGCTGCTCGACCTGTACACGCTCCGCGAGCGTCTCGGGACCGGTGCGGAGGAGCGGTTCCTCCGCGGCCGCAAGGTCGTCATCCTCGGCGACATCCTCCATTCGCGGGTCGCCCGCTCGAACATCTGGACGCTCTCCGCGGCCGGGGCGGATCTCTGGCTCTGCGGTCCCGCGACGCTCCTCCGGGGCTTCGAGGCGTGGGCCCGGCGCGGTGTGCACGGCGCGGCGGACGGGTCGCGCGTGACCGTCACCTCGGACGTCGCCGCGGCTCTCCGCGACGCGGACGTCGTCATGGCCCTCCGGATCCAGCGCGAGCGGATGGCCGGCGGCCTCCTCCCATCGCTGCGGGAGTACGCCGCTCGCTACGGACTCACCGCGGCACGGCTCGCGGAAGCCCGGCCGGGCGCCCTCGTCATGCACCCCGGTCCGATGAACGAAGGGGTCGAGATCGCCGCCGACGTGGCCGCCGGACCGCGCTCGCTCATCACGGACCAGGTGACGAACGGGGTCGCGGTCCGGATGGCGCTCCTCTACATCCTCGCCGGCGCCGAGGGCGCAGGCCGGTGACGGATCTCGATATCAGTCGAGCCTGGCTCGTGGACCCGGCCGCCGGTCGGGAGGGACCGGGCGAGATCGTCGTGCGCGGCGGGATCCTCGCGGCGGTGACATGGCTCGAGGGCGTGGAGGCGGAAGGGGTGGACGATCGCGGGATCGTCGTCGCCCCGGGTTTCATCGACCTCCACACCCATCTCCGCGAACCCGGCAACGAGGACGCCGAGACGATCGCGAGCGGGCTGGCGGCCGCCGCACATGGCGGATTCACGACGGTTTGCGCGATGGCGAACACGAAGCCTGCGGCCGACGAGCCGGGGGTCGTCGCGCTCGTCACGGCCGCGGCACGAGCCTCCGGTTCGGCCGTGACGCTCCTCCAGTACGGTGCCGTGTCGGTCGGCCGGAACGGCGAGACGCTGGCCGCACTCGGCGAACTCGCTGACTCCGGCGTGGTCGGCTTCTCCGACGACGGCGCGCCGGTCCGCAGCGCCGCCCTCCTCCGCAGCGCGCTCCTCTACGCCGGGATGGCGGGTCTGCCGATCGTCGATCACCCGGAGGACCCGGACCAGACCGTCGGCGCGGAGGCGTCCGAGGGAGTCGTCGCGACGGTCCTCGGGCTGCGCGGCTGGCCACGATCGGCGGAGGCGAGCGCGGTGGCGCGCGATCTCGCGGTCCTTGCCGACGTCCTCGAGGACGAACCGCGAGCGAGACTCCATCTCACCCACCTGTCGACATCGGGGGCGCTCGAGCTCGTCCGGGCGGCGAAGGCGCGCGGTCTGCCGGTGACGTGCGACGTCACGCCGCATCATCTCGCGCTCACGGACGAGTGGCTCGCCGGAGCACGGCGCTGGTCGTGGGAGGCGGTCGACGGCGACGGCGAGCCGCGGGATCCATGGGCTGACGGCGTCCTCGTGGCGCCACCGTACGATCCGATCCTGCGGGTCAACCCACCGCTCCGGGCGGCCGATGACGCGCTGGCCTGCCTCGCCGCGCTCGTCGACGGCACCGCCGACGCCGTCGCCACGGACCACGCGCCGCACACGGTGGTCGACACCGAGGTCGAATTCGGGCTCGCCGCGAACGGCATGAGCGGGCTCGAGACGGCCCTCGGCATCCTCCTCGCGGGCGTCGATGTCGGCCGGCTCTTGCTCGGGACGGCGATCGCGGCACTCACGACCGGCCCCGCCCGGGTCCTCGGGTCGCGGCTCGGGAGACCGATCGGGCTCGTCGAGGGCGCGCCGGCGGACCTCGTCGTGTTCGACCGGAAGGCGACGTGGACGGTGTCCGTGGCGAAGCTCGCGACGCGTGGCAGGAACAGTCCGTTGCTCGGGCGGGAGCTCGGCGGTCGGGTGCTTGCGACGATCGCCGGGGGCAGGCTCGCCTACGAGGATCGCGGGTGACGGCCGACCCCTTCGCCGCGCTCGAGTATCGGGTGCTCTGGCAGGCGCAGATGCCGGAGCAGCCGGACCGGACCGGCCGGGAGCTTCCGGACACCGCGGACGTCGTCGTCGTCGGCGGCGGGTACACGGGCCTGAGTGCGGCCCGCCAGCTCGCTCGCCAGGGCGCGAAGGTCGTCCTCCTCGAGGCGAACCTGCTCGGGTCCGGGGCGAGCACACGGAACGGCGGGATCGTCCATCCCGGCTATCACTGGGGACCGGCGGAGCTTGTCGAACGGTACGGGGAGGTGCAGGGGAGGGCCCTCTTCCGGGAGGCGACCGAGGGGTTCGCCTACCTGCGGGCGCTCCTCGCGGATGAGCGCATCGAGGCCGATTTCGTCCACCGTGGTCACCTCGAGCTCGCCTACGCTCCGGCCCATCTCGACGGTGTCCGTGCGGCGCAGCGGGCCCTCGAGGCGGCGGGCGTCGCGTGCTCGTTCATCCCCCGCGAGCGGCTCCGGGAGGAGATCGGCAGCGACGCGTACTTCGGTGCCCTCGCCGTCGAGGATTCGGGCGGTCTTCACCCGGGCCGATACTTCGCCGGGCTTGCGGGTGCGGCCGTCCGCGCCGGCGCGGACCTTCATGAGGGCGTCCGGGCGCTCGCCGTGCGACCCCAGCGTGACGGCCGGGTCGTCGTCGAGACGGAGCGCGGACCGATCATCGCCCGCGACGTCATCGTCGCGACGAACGGCTACACGGACGGGTTCGTGCCGGCGCTCCGTCGGCGGGTCATCCCGGTCGGCAGCTCCATTATCGCCACCGAGCCGCTCTCCGAGGAGCTCGTCGCGGAGCTGTCACCGAAGGGTCGGGTCTTCTTCGACACGAAGAACTTCCTCTACTACTGGCGGTTGACGGCGGACCGGCGGATGGTCTTCGGCGGCCGGGCGAGCTTCCTGCCGACCTCCGCCGAGAGGACCGCCCGGATCCTCCACCGCGGGCTCATGGAGGTCCATCCACAGCTGCGCGGCACGCGGATCGAGTACGCCTGGGGCGGCAAGCTGGGCTTCACGTTCGACCGGATGCCGCACGTCGGCCGGATGGCCGGCGTGACGTACGCGATGGGCTACTGCGGGACGGGGGTCGTCCTCGCCACCCACCTGGGGGCGAAGGTCGCGGAATGGCTCGGCGGCGGCCCGGCTCCGGCGCTCGCCGCGCTGCGGTTCCCGCTCGTCCCCGCCCCATTCGAGGGCCGTCCGTGGTTCCTCCCGCTGGCCGGCGAATGGTTCCGGCTCCAGGATCGGCTCGCGGCTCGGAGCCGGCGGTAGGGCGGACGCGACCCCGGATCAGGCGTCGGTCGCCGCCAGCCGACGGAGGGTCTCCAGGAGCCGGTCGATGTCGGCCTCCGTCGTGAGGTAGTTGACGATGCCGGCCCGGAGGTAGGTCCTACCGCGGAGGACCGTGGTGGAGAGCCAGCCGTCGCCGGAGGCCTCGAGAGCGACCTGCAGTCGGTCCTGGTGAGCGTCGAGCTCGGCGAGCTCCGTGGCCGTCATCGTCGCGGCTGCCGACCGGCCGGCAGGCAGGTGGCGGAAGCAGACGACCGAGAGCGGTGGGTCGGCCGGCAGCGCGTCGAAGTCGTCCGACGCGACGATCCGGCGGGCGAGATATCGGGCGATCTCCACGTTCGACGCGACGAGTCGGCCGAGGCCGCTCGTGCCGAGGTGCTTCCAGCTCAGCCAGAGCTTGAGTGCGCGCCAGCGGCGCGTGCCCTCCATGCCGAGCTGGTAGAAGTTCAGCTCGGCGTCGGCGGGGTCGGCGTCCAGGTCCGCCGGCGCCTGGCCCGGACCGCCACCCCGGTAGTACTCGGGTGCCCGGTGGAAGGTGTCCGTCAGGTCGCGTCGGCGGCGGACGAGGAGGGCGCCGAGGTCGTAGGCCTGGAAGAACCACTTGTGGGGGTCGACGGTGACCGAGTCGGCCCGGTGGAGGTCCGGGATCCGGTCGGCGAGCGCCGGGGCAAGGCGGGCCGCTCCGCCGTACGCCGCGTCCACATGGAACCACAGACCCGCACCTTCGGCCACATCAGCGAGCTCCGGGATCGCGTCGATCGAGCCGGTGTTCGTCGAGCCGGCCACGGCGCAGATGGCGAGCGGCGTGAGGCCGGCGGTCCGGTCGGCGGCGATCGCGGCGGCGACCGGGGCGGCGCGGAGTCGGAAGTCCGTGTCCGCGGCCACGATCCTCAGGGTCTCCGCCGGGAATCCGAGCTCGTCGAGGGCTCGGGCGATCGAAAAGTGGGTCTGGTCGCTCGCGTAGACGCGGACGCCCTCGAGGTCGCGGCCGCGAGGTGCGTGGGAGAGGTGACGGAGCGCCGCCAGGCGGAGGTCGCGGGCGAGGTTCATCGCCATGAAGTTCGCCATCACGCCACCGGAGGTGAGGATGCCGAAGGCGTCGCGGGAGCGATCGTGGTCTGCGTCCCGCCCAGGCTCGGCGTCTCGTCCGGGCGGTGGATAGCCGACGAGATCGGTGAGCCAGCGGATCACCTCCTCCTCGACGAAGGCCCCGGACGGCCCGGCATGCCAGACATCGATGCCCTGCTGCAGCACCTGGGCGAAGAGTTCGCCGATGACCGACATCGCGAGCGGTGGTGGGGTGAAGTAGCTGAGCGTGCGCGGGTGATAGGCGTTGAGCTGGTGCGGGGCGACCCGGTCCCGGAATTCGGCGAACAGCGCGGTCGAGGAGGACGGGTCCATCGGGGCGGCGGAAGGGCCGGGTGTGGGCGATGCGAGGGAGCCGGGGCCGAGGGCGGGTGGGCCGCCTTCGAAGAACAGCCGGCGAAGGTCCGCGTAGTCGGCCGGCTCGCCCATCGCCCGCCGAAACGCCTCGCGATAGACGTAGTCCAGCGCAGCGTCCCAGGCTCGATGGCCGAGTTGCTCGAGGGCCGGGCGTGAGGTGGCCTCGTCCGTGATGCCGATGAGCTCGGGTTCGGGGTGCCAGTCGAATCGATCGTCGCGGGGCATGGCTCCGGATGGTACCGGCGCGGCGGCCGGGACGGGGCGATCACCTGGTCCGGCCGGCTGCCGGTCGCCGCACTTCTCTTCAGGGCGACGCGTTGCGGGTCGCTCCCGTACTCTTCCCCTTCGTGACCGGCCTCCTCCCGCCTGACGACCCGACGCGCGACGAACCGCCGCCGATCTCTCCAGGGGCGCCCGCCGACCCGCCCACCGACCCGTCGAGCCTCAGCTCGCTCCGCGCTGTCCCGTACAAGGGCAGCGACCTCGACGGTGACCGCGGGCCCGGCCTCGGTTGCTTCCGGTTCCAGATCGCCGTCCTCGTCCTCCTCATCGTCCTGACTCCGATCGGGGTCAACGCGGGCTGGCCGGACTGGGTCACCGCCGCGTTCCTGTTCGCGACGATCGGGCTGCTCCTGGTGACCGGTCAGACGATCATCTTCCTGCTCCGGCTCGTGGCCGCGGACCGGCGCGGCCGGCGTCGCCCGCTCGCGAGCGTGACGCCGACGGTGGGCGAGATCCAAGAGGCCGGCACGCCCGACGCCTCCGCCACGCCCAACGGCTCCGCCACGACCGACACCTCCGCCCCGCCCGACACCTCCGGCCCGCCCGAGCAGGACGATGGCCGAACGCCCGACAGCGCCGTGCGACAATAGCCGCCGCCCCAACCCCAGACCCAGCGGAGACGCCAGCCTCGTGCCCGTGCTCGCGACCTACTTCACCGTCCGCCGCGGCCGTGACCCGTTCTTCAAGTTCTTCATGCGGACCCTCTTCCCGCGCCAGGTCCGCGAGTACGAGGAGAAGTTCGGGATCCGCTTCCTCGGCTGGTACAACGTCGCCCACGGCTGGGATTTCGACAACGTCATCCTCCTCGACCTGCCCGATTACGCGACGCTGGACCGGCTCGAGGCGGACGAGGCCACCCGCACGCTCGGCCACCGGGCAGGCGAGTGGATGTTCGAGCGTCATCATTCGATGTTCCTCCGGGAGCGGATGGGCCCGGATCTCGAGTACCACGGCTAGCCGGTGACGGCGGACGAAGGAGGCAACGATGGACACGAGCCACAACGACCTGCTCGGTGAGCTCGCGGCCGATGCCGCCCTCGAGCGCGCCGACTTCCTCGTTCAGGCGACGGAACAGTTCCGCCGCTTCCTCGATCGGCACGGGGCACGCATCCGCGACATCGGCGGCCTCACCCTCATCGACGAGGATCCGGACTATCTGTCGATCGCGCCGGACCTGACGTTCCGCAGTCGGAGCCGGTATCAGGACGGCGAGACGGGCGAGTGGGTGAGCGAGACGGAGGTCGTCGAGACCGCCGGCGAACTCATCGAGCTGTACAACCCGGCGGACCTGTATGCCGCCTTCGCCGAGGCAGCGCGCGAGGCCGCCGGGCTGGAGGCCGAACCGACGGCCACCGGCGACCTGTTCGAGACCGCCCACGTCTCCCCGACCGACAGCATCAGCCTGGAGGATCCGTACGCGGGAGCCGCGGATTCGTGGGCTGCCGGCCAGATCGACTCGACGCCGCCCTCGAGCGAGGAGGAGGCGGCCCACCGTCTCTACGACCTGGCCCTCGCCTTCCAGGACCGGAGCCAGCGGACGGAAGCCGGCCTGTTCGAGCAGTTCAGTGAGGCGGCCGAGCCGATCTCCGCGGTCCTCGGCGACGTCACGATCGTCGACGACGAGGACGAGCGGCTGACCCTCGGCCGCGGCGGATCCTTCCGCGGCGAGGTGATCCCGGACGACGAATCCGGTGAATGGCGGACCCTCGCCACGGCGGACGACCTCGTCGAGTTCTACGATCCGACGGACGTCTTCGGCGACCTCGCCGATGCGCTCGCCGAGGCGTTCCCGGCGATCGCGCCCGACGCCCGCGACGGCGACCCGGATGACGACGCCGACGCGGACGAGGCCGAGGATGCGGGCGTGGACGCGAAGGCCGGCGCAGCGGGCGTGGACGCGAAGGCCGGCGCAGCGGGCGTGGACGCGAAGGCCGGCGCAGCGGACACGTCGGCGAGCGGGAGTGTCGATCGCGGGTGAGCATGCGGCTCGTCGCGGCCGAACTCGTCGAAAGCCGCGAGATCCTGCCGGGGCAGTGGCTGCAGTCGTACCACGCCCCGACCATGGCGGCAGGAGCGCGCGCCGGCCAGTTCGTCCACGTCCGGACCGGTGACTGGTCCGGACTCGTCCTCCGGCGACCGTTCTCGTTCAACACCGTGGACGCGGCCACCGGCACGATGACGATCCACTTTCGAACAATCGGCCGGGGGACAGAATGGTTCACCCGCCTCCGGCCCGGCGATTCGATCGACATGCTCGGACCGCTCGGTCGGCCGTTCGAGGTGGACCCACGGAGCCGCCACCTGCTCCTCGTGGCCGGAGGACTCGGCATGGCCGGGGTGCGGATGCTCGCCGATGAGGCGATCCGCGACGGACGCCAGGTCGTCGTCCTCTTCGGCGCATCGGGCGTCCGGGAGGTCTACCCGTCGAGTCTCCTGCCGGACGAGGTCGAGTACGTCGTCGCGACGGATGACGGCTCGCTCGGCCACCACGGCTTCGTCACGGAGCTCGTCGCCGACTACGAGGCATGGGCGGACCAGGCGTTCGCCTGCGGCCCGGCGCCGATGCTCCGTGCGCTCGCCGGCCTCGCCGTCGGCCGTCGGGCGCGACTCGGGGTCGCGAAGCTCGGCCGGAAGCGCGGCGGCGGCAGGCCGCTGGCGATCGGCTCGCCGCAGGCCCGCCGGAAGGCGTTCCTCCAGGTGTCGATGGAGCAGAACATGGGCTGCGCCGTTGGCGCGTGCCTCGGCTGCGTGGTCATGGGTGTCGGTGGGACCCCGCAGCGCGTCTGCCGCGAGGGACCCGTCTTCGCGAGCGACGAGATCGCCTGGGAGGCCGGCTGGTGAAGGCGAAGCGGCGGGTCGTCACCCAGGGTTCGGGCACGGTCGCGGGGCAGACGAGGCGGACGCCGACGGTGCGACGATTCAAGAGCCCGATGGTCTCGACGGGCGCTCGCCAGGGAGCCGGGGCCCCGCGAGCGGTGGAACCCGCGCGAACGGCGATCCACGGCGGACCGACCGGGGGGTCCGCCCGCGAGTCCGTGACTGGCGGCATCGTGGCCATCTCCGGTGCGGCCGCCGCCGTGGATCTCACCGTGGATCTCGCGCCCACGCGCGGCGGACTCGTCCTCGCCAACCCGATCCTCGTCGCCTCGGGCACGTTCGGCTACGGGATCGAGTACGGCGACGTGGTCGAGGTCGGTCGGCTCGGAGCGATCTGCTGCAAGGGGACGACGCTGAGGCCGCGGATCGGCAATCCGACGCCGCGGGTGAGCGAGACGCCCGGCGGGATGCTCAACTCGATCGGGCTCCAGAACCCGGGGGTGGACGCGGTCGTGGAGCGGTACGCTCCGCTCTGGGCCACCTGGCGGACGCCGGTGATCGTGAACATCGCCGCCGAATCCGTCGCGGACTACGCCGAGATCGCTCGGAGGCTCGACGGCGTGCCCGGCGTCGCCGGCATCGAGTTGAACATCAGCTGCCCGAATGTCGGGCGGGGCGGGCTGCAGTTCGCCATCGACGAGAGCGCCGCCGGCGCGGTGACCGCCGCCGTCCGCCGGGCGACGGACCTGCCGCTCCTCGTCAAGCTGTCGCCGAACGTCGCGGACGTCCGACCGATCGCTCGGGCGATCGCAGCCGCCGGCGCCGATGCGCTCACCGCGATCAACACCCTGTCCGGCATCGCGGTCTCAGCGGACCGCCGCCGGCCGCTCCTTGGCAACGTGTTCGGCGGGCTGAGCGGTCCGGCCGTGAAGCCCGTCGCCCTCAGGGTCGTCTACGAGGTCCGCCAGGTCGTCGACATCCCGATCGTCGCCATCGGCGGCGTGACCGAGCTCGCCGACGTCCTCGACTTCCTTGCCGTCGGGGCGGTGGCGGTCCAGGTGGGCACGGCGATCTTCGCCGATCCGGCCCTGCCGGTCCGCCTCGTCGGCCAGCTCGCCGAAGCAGCCGCCCGGGCCGGTCACGCCTCGTATCGCCCGTTCATCGGGACGGCCCTGCCGGCGAAGCCCGGGGTCCCGTCCGCGAAGGGTGTCGAGTACCGGCCGTGATCGACGCTGTCGGCACCCGGGCATGACCACCATCCGGCGAACGGTGGACCTCGCCGCGCGCGCGGCGATCGGCGCCCGGACGGAGGCCCTCTTCCGCCGGTCCGGGGCCCTGACGGACGGCCATTTCCAGCTCAGGAGCGGGCGCCATTCGGACCGCTATCTCGAGAAGTTCCTCGTCCTCCAGGATCCGACGGCGACGAGCGAGCTGTGTGGATTCTGGGCGGCCCGGGCCCGCGACGGCGGGGGCGGATCGACCATCGACCTCGTCGCCGGACCGACGACCGGTGGGGTGATCCTCGCCTTCGAGACGGCCCGCCAGCTCGGCGTCCGCGGCATCTTCGCCGAGGAGGTGACCGGATCGGATGGAGCGAAGCGGCGCGAGTTCCGGCGCGGGTTCCGCATCGCGCCCGGCGAGCGGGTCCTCCTCGTCGATGACATCCTCACCACCGGCGGCTCGCTCCTCGCGATGCTTCCGGCGGTGGAGGCGTTCGGCGGCGAGATCGTCGGCTGCCAGGTCCTCGCCGACCGGAGCGGCGGCCTGTCCACGCTCATCTCGCCGCTTAGCGGCCGGAGCTACCCCCTCGAGGCACTCTGGACGCTCGACGTCCCGACCTACGAGCCGGGTCCCGCGACGTGTCCGAGGTGCGCCGAGGGGTTGCCGCTCCACGCTCCCGGGAGCACGGGCACAGGCATCGGCACCGGCACCGGCGCTGCCGCTCGCGAGGGCGCTGGCGAGACCGGAGGCGGTCGATGACTGCGTCGCTCGGTGGTCGACACGTCCTCCGGCGAGGCGGCGTCGTCGTCGCCGCGGCGGTGGCCGGGGTCATCCTCGCCGCCTGCTCCGGTGGCGGCACGCCGACCGGCGCCTCCGTCCCCTCGCCGTCCTCCGCGGTGAGCGCTCCGGCCGTCACCTCCCCCGTGACGGGCATCATCACGAACGTCCGATCGGCGGGACTCGACAAGGTGGAGGGTTTCACCCTCCGGACAGCGGACGGTACGACGATCAGCTTCGTCATCGGCCGTCTCGACGATCCGGCGCAGTTCCCGCCCGGCCATCTTGCCGAGCACCAGGCGTCACTCCAGCGGGTGGTCGTCTCCTTCACCGTCGTGGACGGGCAGTTCGTCGTCTACCACCTCGCCGACGGTTAGGGGATCCGGAGCGTGATGGCGATCGCGGCCTTGAGCTCCGCGTCGCTCGCGATGAGGGCGAACGATCCGCGGACGATCCCCGACCCGTCGACGACGAAGATCCAGGGCTCTGTCAGGAGGCCCCACGCGTTCGTCGCATCGGTCGCCTGGAGCTGGCCATTCGCATCGAGGATCGGCTGGAGCCGGCCGCCGACGAACTGGAGCTTGTACGGCTCGACATTGATGAACGTCATCGCCGGCTCCGTCTTCGACAGCGCCTTGATCGCGTCGAGGGTGGGGCCGCACTGCCGGCTCGTGCAGAACGCGGGTGTCGCGAAGACGAGGACGAACGGCTTGTGGGCGGCGAGTGCGTCGTGGACGGACGTCTGATAGAAGGCTGGGTCGGGCGTCGTATCGGTGGAGATCTTCGCCACGTCGCCGCCGACATCGGCGAGCGTGGGCGTCAGCGTGTCCAGCGCCTTTGCGCCCACGGTCGGCGTCGACGACTTCGCGACGACCTGGAACTGGACGCGGGTGGTCTCGGTCAGCCCGGCCTTCGTCGTCGTGAACGCGGCGGCCCAGTCGCCGGCCTCATTGAAGGTCGTGTCCGCTACATAGATGCCACGCTGACCCTGGATCGCCCAGATGAACGTCGCGTCCACCGTGGCCGTGGGAGTCGTCGACGACTTCGCGAGGTCGTAGAAGGCGACCGTGGCCGGCAGATCCGGCGCCCCGATCGGGGCGTTCTGCTGATCGGCGAGGGCGAAGAGGAAGCGGGCCGGGCCGACGGCGTCCTCGGCGTCGATGAGGATCGGGATGCGGGTGGGGCGGGCTTCCGACGAGGCACCAGCGACCGGAACGGACGAGGCAGACGTGGCGGACGATCCGGATGAGGCGGCCGTGCAGGCGCCCACGGCGATCGCGAGAGCGGCGAGCAGGACGGGGGAGATGGAGCACGGGCCGTGGCGACGCATCGGCGCCATGGTAGCCGGGGGACGCGGCGCGGGCCCGGGCGTCTCTCAGGATCGCATTCGAGCAGGCCCGCGGTAGAATGCCGGCGTCCGCCCGTCCCGGTCTCCGTCGACGGGTGTCGACGACGTCGACGCGGTCGACCCGGAGGACGATGACCCGCTTCCAGAAGCTCGTGGCCGCGACCGTCGCGACGACGTTCATCCTCGTCGTCATCGGGGTGATGGTCCGCTCGACGGATTCGGGCGTCGCCTGTCCCACGTGGCCCGGCTGCTTCCCCGGCCAGTTCCTGCCGGGCCTCGACGCGGGGGCCAACGTCTGGTTCGAATGGATCCATCGGACGGTCGCCTTCGTCATCGGCATCCTCGTCGTGGGCGTCGCGATCCTCGCCTTTGCCGACCATCGCGACCGACCGTCGCTGCTCTGGCCGAGCATCGCCGCAGTGGGGATCGCGCTCTTCCAGGCGTGGCTCGGCCGGGAGACCGTCCGCCTCGGCAATTCCGGCCCGAGCGTCACGGCCCACCTCGCGGCGGCGATGATCCTCTTCGCGGTCCTCATCTTCGCCCTTGTCAGGAGCTTCTTCCCGGCCCGCATCGCCGGGCGCGGGAGCAGCCAGCGGTTCGCCCTCCTCGCCGTGTTCGGGGCGGCCACGACATACGCCCTCCTCCTCTTCGGGAGCAACGTCACCGCGACAGATGCGGCGCTCATCTTCCCGGACTGGCCGCTCATGGGGGGGACGTTCTTCCCGCCGCTCACGAGCGTGACCTCCGCCCAGGTCCTCCATCGCTGGATCGCCGTCGTCGTCGGGATCGTCGTCCTCGTGGTGTGGCTCGCCGCCAGGCGGACGCAGCGAGAGCATCGCGTCCTCGTCCTGCTCGCCGCGTCGGCGGCCGGACTGTTCCCGATCCAGGCCATCATCGGCGGGGCTCAGGTGCTCACCCGGCTCGCGCCGTGGGCGCAGACGCTCCATCTGGCGCTCGGCGCCGCGATCTGGGGTCTCATGGCGGCGCTCGCGGTCGCCGCGTACTACACCGCGCGGATGAGTCCGAGCCCGAATGCGTCGGGTGCCGTCGACTCCGGCGCAGGTGACGGCCGGGGGAGCGAGCCGGCCGGCGTGTCCGCCACGGGCCCTCGAAGCGCCGCTGACACCGTGCGGGCGTACATCGCCCTCACGAAGCCGCGGATCATCGAGCTCCTCCTCGTGACGACCGTCCCGGCGATGATCCTCGCCGCCCACGGCTGGCCGCGCCTCGATCTCGTCTGGTGGACACTCGTCGGCGGCTCGCTCGCGGCGGGCAGCGCGAACGCCATCAACTGCTACCTCGACCGCGACATCGACGGACTCATGGTCCGGACCCGCCGAAGGCCGCTGCCGGCCCACCAGGTCGAACCCGATCGGGCGGTCGTCTTCGGGATCGTGCTCGGCGCGATCGCCTTCGCCGAGCTCGCCTGGTTCGTCAACCTCATCTCGGCGTTCCTGGCGCTGCTCGCGATCGCGTTCTATGTCGTGGTCTACACGATGATCCTCAAGCGGACCACAGCGCAGAACATCGTCATCGGCGGCGCCGCCGGCGCCCTGCCGCCGGTCATCGGCTGGGCCGCGGTGACAGGCAACGTGGGCGTGCCGGCACTGCTCCTCTTCGCCCTCGTGTTCTACTGGACGCCGCCCCATTTCTGGGCGCTCTCGCTCCGCATCCGGAAGGACTACGCGGCGGCCGGCGTGCCGATGCTCCCGGTCGTCCGCGGCGTCCCGGAGACGACGCGACAGATCGGCCTCTACACGATTCTCCTCGTCACGATCTCGCTCGTCCTCTGGTCCGTCGCGCGGATGGGCGCGATCTATCTCGGTTCGGCGGTCGCGCTCGGCGCGATCTTCCTCTGGCAGTCCTACCGGCTGTGGCGCGTCGGCACGTCGCCCGAGGCATCGACCGTGGGCGCGATCAGGCTCTACAAGTACTCGATCACGTACCTCAGCCTGCTGTTCCTCGCCATCGCGGTCGACGCGCTCGTCGTCATCCCGGTCGGCTGACGCGCGGACGGCGGACGAGGGTGACGATCGAGCTGCAGTTCCTCGGCGCCGCGACGACGGTCACGGGCTCGCAGTACCTCCTGACGACGGATCGCGCCCGGATCCTCATCGACTGCGGGATGTTCCAGGGAAGCCCGAACGAGTCGATCAGGAACCGGATCCCGCTCGCGTACGACCCGCGCGAGATCGACGCGATCCTCCTCACCCATGCCCACCTCGACCACTGCGGGCTCATCCCGCACGTCGTGAAGGAGGGGTTCGGCGGCCCCATCTGGGCGACGCGTGGCACCGTCGAGCTCGCGACCCTCGTGCTGCTCGACTCGGGCAAGCTCCAGCAGGAGTTCGCGAAGCGCGACGCGCGCTGGGAGCGGCGACACCCGGACAGGGCCGCGGTCGAGGAGCGGCGCGATGAGACGAACCTCGAGGCCGCGGTCGAGCTGGCGGAGGCGGGCGAGCACGTCCCGACGACGATCGAGCCGGTCCTGGCGATCCCGGAGGACGCGGGCGGCCCGGGTGCGATCGGGACCGACGCGACCAGGGTCGTGCGCGCCCGCGACCCTGAGCACGCGCTCGTGGCCCAGCCGGCACAACTCGACATCGACCTCGACGAGCCGCTCTATGACGAGCACGACGCTCGCGCGGCGCTCGCCTCGTTCCGCGGCATCGACTACGGGACGGAGATCGACGTCGCGCCCGGGATCCATGCCACGTTCGTCGACGCCGGGCACATCCTCGGCTCGGCGATCATCCGGCTTCGGGTCGAGGGCGGACCGGGCAGCCCGGACACGAGGATCGTCTTCTCCGGTGATCTCGGCCGGACCGGGACGCCGATCCTCCGCGACCCCACGGTCGTCACGGAGGCGGAGTACGTGCTCGTGGAGTCGACGTACGGCGGCCGCGAGCACGAGCCGGGCGCCGAGTCCATCAGGATCCTCGCCGAGACCGTCCGGCTCGTCGCGGACCATGACGGCGTGCTCCTCGTCCCGTCATTCGCGATCGGGCGGACCCAGGAAGTCGTCTGGGAGCTCGATCGGTTGCTCGAGGCCGGGACGATCCCACCGCTGCCGCTCTACCTCGACTCGCCGATGGCCTCGAAGGCGTCCGACGTGTATCGCCATCACCCGGACTACTACGACGCCGAGACGAAGGCGCTCCTCGATCGCGACGCATCGCCGCTCGATTACCCCCATCAGATCATCGTCAATGACATGGCGGCTTCCGAGGCGATCGCGAGGGCGCCACGGCCGTACATGATCGTCGCCTCGAACGGGATGCTGACGGGCGGACGGGTCGTGGGACATCTGCGCCGCCTCATCGACGACCCTCACGCGATGCTCCTGTTCGTCGGCTATCAGGGCGTCGGGACGCTCGGCGCACATCTCCAGGCGGGTGCGACGACGGTGAAGCTCGATGGCGAAGTCCGGCACGTGCGCTGCCAGGTCCGCTCGATCAGCGGGTTCTCCGCCCACGCCGACGAGCCGGAACTCCTCGCCTGGCTGGCGAACTTCGGGCGCGGCCGGCGGCGAGGCGATCGCGGCTTTCCGAGACGCGTGTTCCTCGTCCACGGCGACCCGGACGCCCAGGTGGCCCTCGAGCCGAAGGTCCGCGCCCTTGGCTTCGAGACGGTCATCCCGCACTGGCACGAGCGCGCCACCCTCGACTGAGCGCCCGCCGGATGCGGCGTGCCGGGTGCGGCGTGCCGGATGCGGAGTGCCCTGCCGGGTGTGGAGTGCCGGGTGCAGGTGCCGAGTGCCTGCCGGGTGTGGAGTGCCGCCAACCGCGCGCCGCCCATTTAGCGCCGCGTTTGTGACAGATGGCCCTCACCCGGGCATCTGACAGCTTCCGGCCCCCCGCGAGTCGCGATCAGCCTTCGACAAACCGCGCGCAGCGTCCGGCCTCTCGCGAGCCGGATCAACCGGCGCGCACCTCGCGCACCTCGCGGACGGCGGTGTCCGCCGCCGCGGCCATGAACCCGTAGTCAGCGCCCACGGTGACCCAGGCGTATCCCTGGTCGCGGCGCTGTCGCGCCTGGGCGGGCGACGCGGCCCACGCTCCGGCCGGAACGCCGGCGAGCCCCGCTCGTTCGACGATCCGGGAGATCGCCGCCTCGACATCGGGATGGAAGATATCTCCGGTGTGGCCGAGGGCCGCGGCGAGGTCGTTCGGGCCCACGAGCAGGGTGTCGACGCCCGGCACGGCAAGGATCGCGTCGAGGTCCTCGTACGCCTCGCGGGTCTCGATCTGGATGCAACACGTGATGAGCGCATTCGCCGCGGTCAGGTAGGTGGCCGTCCCGCGCCCGTAGCCGGAGGCGCGCCGCGGGGCGACGCCGCGGAGCCCGACCGGCGGGTAGCGGCACCAGGCGACGGCCCGCTCGACGTCCGCCACGGTCCTGATCTGTGGCACGACCACCCCGGAGGCCCCTGCGTCGAGCGCGTGCATGATCCGAACCGGCTCGTTCGCGGCGACCCGGTAGAGGATCGGGACGCCCACCGACCGCGTCGCGATGAGCATCCGGACGAGGTCGTCCGTCGCGACCGGGCCGTGCTCGCCGTCGGCGATGAGGACGTCGAAGCCGGCTCCCGCGATCACCTCGGTCGCGGTGGGGTCGAGCAGGGTGAGCCACGTCCCGACGGCGAGCCTGCCAGGGCCGATCCGCGCGTGGAAGTCTGGGACGAAGGGGAGGGGAGCGGCGGCGATCGAGTCGGTCATCGGCGCAGTCTAGCCTGCGGTACCGTTGACGCCATGCCGTCCGATTCCGCTTTGCCTGCCGGCCGCCGCGGCCCCACGCCGCCTGCCGGCCGCCGCGGCCCCACGCCG